>PXDL01000467.1 GCA_003566395.1 Balneolia bacterium
ACGATCATATCGGCGGGGGATTTCACCGCTACAGCACCGACAGCCGCTGGTTTGCTCCCCATTTTGAAAAAATGCTTTACGATAACGCGCTGTTGCTGAATGCGCTGTGTGATGCCTGGCTGCTTACCAAAGATGAAGAGTTCAGAAGCTGCGCCGATGAAACGCACGCTTTTTTAAACCGGGAGATGAAGCATGTCTCGGGCGGCTATTTTTCAGCCCTGGACGCTGATACGGAGGGTAAAGAAGGACGTTTTTATGTCTGGAGCCGGGATGATGTTGGCATCGCCCTGTCAGAATTTCCTGAAGAAGATACCAAGCGTTTTTGCGACACCTACAATCTCGACGAAACGGGAAACTGGGAGGGCAGTAATATTTTCCATCTTGCGCCTCCTTCAGAAACCGAGTTTCCGGTGAAAAAAGAGGATATCGAACAGTTTTCACGCATGAGGAAGGTGCTGCTCAAAAAACGCGACGAGCGAACACGACCCGGCCTGGATGACAAAATAATTACGTCGTGGAACGCGATGCTGCTCAAATCACTGTGCAGGATGAGCCGTGCGTTCGGTAGCACAAAGCTACACGAAAACGCCCTTGAACTGGCCGGTTTCCTCCACGATTCCATGCAAACCGACGACGGACGCCTGATGCGTATTTTCAAAGACGGAGCGGTTACCCAGCCCGGTTTTCTGGATGATATTGCGCTGCTGGCCGAAGCATTTACCCACGTGTTTGAAATCAACGGGGAGGCAAAATGGCTGAACCGGTCGCACGAACTGTGTGTTGAACTTACGCACTCTTTTTATGATTCCGATAACCACGGTTTTTTCTACAGCAGTACCGAGCACGAGCGGCTTCTTGGAAGAAACCGCGATATTTTCGACAATGCGGTTCCTGCCGGTAATTCGGCCGCCGTTTCGGCCCTGTGGAGATGCGGCCTGCTCACCGGAAATGCCGATTTCATGAAAATTGCCAGGGAAGCCACGGAAAAACTAATATCAACGGCTTCCAAACATGCTTCGTCCTTCGGCTATGCTCTTGATCACGCCTGCCGCATGTTTTATCACGAGCAGGAGATCGTTATAAGCGGTCCTGAGCCGGAGTCTTTTCTGAGCCTTTACCGGGCAGACCAGGATTTCACCCGCTTCGTCATTCCGTCCGATAACGCAGCTTCCATACCCTATCCTCCGTTCCGGGATAAAAAGCCGGTCGGCGGCAAAACGGCCTGCTACATCTGCTCCGGATTCACTTGTCAGAAACCTTTAACCGATCCTGACAAAGTGCCCGGAAAAAAATAACGCTTCTTTTAAAAGTTGTCTTCACATTAAATCGTAGTTTACTTTTACTATAAACCTGAGTTCGATTAATAATGCCAATTTAGAGAGTATAATAACGTCCTTTACCAAGGGTGAGTGAATCGAGAAATGTGATCAAACTAACATCCATTGAATAGACCAAGATCGTGCAAAGAGCTGAAGTTGTGCAAGGATATTGGCTGATAAAGTTGATCACACTATCGGGGGAAAGTGTTTTCAAATGCCACCCAACAATCCGGCCTTGTGAAAAAATGGCGCAGGTCGCTCCGCTCCCAATTTTGAATGGTGGGTTTTGAATTTTGAATGATTCTCATATAAAAATGAGTGAAGTAACAAGCTTCGGATATATTGTTTATTCCTTCAGTCTGTTCACTGTTACTGTTCTCTGTAATAACAGTAACCGGTTACCTTTTGTCCGCACAAAAGGTAAGAGATGCCTATTTTGAGATCTGAGTCATTTATTTGTATCCTACTCAAAGGTTGGCGCCATTTGACCACATGTTTTAAAAAGCCTTGTCACATAGGGATATTTACGCTGATTAAGAATCGAACTCAGGTTATAAGGATTACATACGGGAATGGACACGCCTGATAAAATAATTACGGTTTCAGCGCTTTTGGAAACCTCTGCCGATTCCTGCTTTTCATACTTCACCGACAATTCGTTTTTATCAAAGTGGCTCACACTAAAGGCCGACGTGGAGTTGAAGGTGGGCGGGAAATATGAATTATTCTGGACACCCGAAGACAAAGACAAAACCAACAACAGCACATTTGGGTGCAGGATTTTAGCTTTTGAGCGTCCGTATTACCTGAACTTCGAATGGAAAGGAAATGCCGGGCAAAAACAGTTTATGAACAACGTAAGGCCCCTCACAAACGTAACGGTACTATTTTCACCCCTGAATTCCGATAAAACAATAGTGACATTAATCCATACGGGTTGGAGACAAAATCAGCAGTGGGAAGAAGCAAGACAGTATTTCACAAAAGCGTGGACCGGTGCTTTTCATAAGCTTGAACACATAGTAAATCGGACATAGTGCACGATTTAGTATTTCGGATACAAACAACCTGAGTTCGATTAATAATGTCCTTTAGGGAGTATAAAAGCGGCTTTTACTGAGGATGTGAGTGCATCAAAAAATGTGATCAAACTAAGATTCGTTTTGTAGTCCACGATGGCATGAAGTTCCGAAGTCGCACGAAGGGTGTTGGTTGATAATATTAACCGCAGTACCTGGGGGGAGAAAGTGTTTTCAAATGGCACCAATCAATCCGGCCTTGTGAAAAAATGGCGCAGGTCGCTCCGCTCCCAATTTTGAATGGTGGGTTTTGAATTTTGAATGATTCTCATATAAAAAATGAGTGAAGTAACAAGCTTCGGATATATTGTTTATTCCTTCAGTCTGTTCACTGTTACTGTTCTCTGTAATAATTGTAACCGGTTACCTTTTGTCCGCACAAAAGGTAAAAGATCTCTGATTCGAGCGCTAAATCCTTTATTTGTATCCTACCCAATTGTTAGTGCCATTTGGCCACTTGTTTTTAAAAAGCCGTGTCATATACGGATTTTTTCAGGGTAAAGTAGGAAACTGTATTTGCGCTGAATGAACTATTTATTTTTTTTCGACACTCCGAATGTCTGTTTGCCAATTTCGTCCGTTGTGAAATCACATCTTTATCTGCCAGATAAATTTCCGTAATTTAGGAAACTATAACATAGCCGGTTATTCCGGCGTTATCAGGTCATTTCGGTCAATCGAAATACTGTATCTATCGATTTTTTTTACTCCATGCTATCAATACTGAACAACCGATTCTTCATTGCCACTGCATTACTCATTGTATCCCTTTCCTTTCTCACCGCCTGCGAAGAAGAAAGGCGAAGAGGCCCTGATTACAGTGCCGTTCCCGATCCGGTCGATATTTCGGGCATCATACCCGATACCCTCAGTAACGGTACCCTGATCTATGTAACAAGAGAAGGTCACCCCGGACTTGGCGGGTTAAATGTGCGCGATCGTGCGTTAATGCGCTATTCTGTCTGGCGTGAAGCCGGACGCGGGAATGTGCGCGACAGTTCTTACCAGGGGCGTTTTCTGGATCCTGTTTTTATAGATATTCTTACGCTGACGATCGGGGATAATGTCTCCATTTTTACCGGTCCCTATTTTCGGTTTAACGTTTCAGGAATGCTGCCCGGCGACCCTGAAGAAGGAGAAGAAGCGCCCGGAGAATTTCGCGTCGCGCTTGTACCGCCTTCCGTTACCGGACTGACCGACACCCTCCGATACGACCTCGAGCTGTTCGAAATTATCGATTAAGGCATCGGGAAAATCAGTCCTTGGGCGCGGCAGGCATACGTTCTATTTTGGGGTGAATACCGCATAAGATCTCATAGGTGATGGTATCGAGAATCCTCGCCCATTCGTCTGCCTGCATGGCATCTTCACCTAAAATGGATACTATTTCACCTGTCTCCACGGCTACATCGCTGAAAAGCATGGTGTAATCCATTGTTATACTTCCGACCTGAGGAAGCCGCATTCCCCTTACATTCATCTTGATTCGGTTGCTCAATCCCCTCCGGATTCCGTCTGAATATCCCACCGGAATCACGATCAGCCATCCGTCGTGAGGGGCCGTCCAGTTAGCTTCGTAGCTCACTGTTTCCCCCTTTTTTATTGGTTTGCAGGCCGCAACACGTGTTTTCCAGCTTAACACAGGCTTAAGCTCCTCCATTTCTTCTACCGGGTCCGGGGCAAATCCATACAGAGAAATCCCGAATCGCACCAGGTCGAACGCAGCCCCCGGATAATGTAACACAGCTCCCGAATTAGCCGCATGAATAATTTTGTTGTCTTTCCATTCCCCCATTTCATCAAGCAGCTTTTGGAAACGACGGAGCTGCTCCTGCGCTTTTCCCGATCCCGCTTTATCAGCGGTTGCAAAGTGGGTCATTATGCCCGAAGGTCGCAATTCCTTTTCCCGGATTGTACCGAGTATCTGCGGCCATTGCTCCGGATCAAAACCAAGCCTGCCCATACCGGTATCGAACTCTAAATGAAATGACACCGAGGCTGAAAGCATCTTCAGCTCTTCATATGAGCCTGCAACGGCTACCAGATTATAGGTTTTGTAATCGTTCACCGTAGTGCGGTCAACCGGTGCAAAAACCAGAATCGGTGTAATAACGCCGGAATTTCTCAGGGTGATGCCCTCCTCTACCGTAGCTACACCAAGCGCATACACATGGCCGTTGAGGGCATGAGCCACCAGAGCCGCGCCGTGTCCGTATGCGTTCGACTTCACAACTGCCATTGATTTTACTCCGGGCCCTGATTTACCAATCAGCGCCCGGGCGTTTTCCCTGAGTCGGTTGATGTTGACCTCAACAAATGAAGTGGTAGAGCTTTTGGCCGTAATCTGTGTGAATCTCTTTTTCATACATCACTTGAGTTGAACACTACTTTTTTTGACGGTGATGCCGGAAACCGAACAGCCGTCACGCGCCCTCAAATGTAACAGAATATCAAATAGAAAAAACGACCTGATTTAAGGTCCCGACCAAATTCCGGGCACACCGCCGTTTTGCTGCATCCAGAACCGGAGTTCACGGGCATCACACATTCCGATGAACACTTCATCTTTATAGACCGGCAGCCACTCGGCATTGAAGGAGACCGACGACTGCCACGTTTGCGGATTATTCAGATCGATCAAATCCCCCTCCCCGGCCGGACGCACTGAAAAAGGATCGATATCAAATGACTCCGAGACGATATGACGCCCTTCTATCACCTGAATCTGATCGGTACTTTCCAATATGGGGAAAATGCATCTGCGAATCACACGCGACCGCTTTTCGGCAATATCCTTCACCATGCTGCTGGTGTCATGCTGATGAGTAACGGGGTGAATGAGGTCGTCGGCCCGGGGAGCGTAATTCAGCTCGTAGCGGCCAGTGTGGAAGGTGTAAAACATATACATAGCCAGAATTCCGCCCACCAGCGCATAGCCGGATTCAATAAAGAAATAGTCGGCAAATGCAAGGATTAGCAGTACGGCAATAAAAAAACTGCCGATCGCTTTAGTACGCCTCGAAGCGCTGATATAATTTCCTTCTATCGACCATAAAAGCGAACGCAGCAGGCGTCCGCCGTCAAGCGGAAAAATCGGGAGCAGATTGAAAAGGCCGATAAGTAGATTAATAAGGGCCAGAAAACGGAAAAAATAGTACGGCAGGTACACCGGGTTCAGGATTACATCATAGATAAACCAGGAAATTACAGCAAGAGCAAGCGAGGCAACCGGGCCGCCTGCCGCAATCAAAAACTCCTGACTCGCACGATGCGGACGATGCTGCAATTCGGCCATCCCCCCGAAAAGATACAGATGAATGCGCTCTATGGGGATGTTCAGGTACCGTGCCATCACGCTGTGTCCCAGCTCATGTACAACGATGGAAACCGTGATAAAAACGGCCGTAAATCCACCCAGAAGCCAGTATTCATACCGGTTTTCCAGAAACATGACTCCCGGATAATAGCGCTCGCTCAGCGCCCAGGCCATAATCAGCAGCACAATGGGCAGCAGCGGGTCCATAGACAGCCGCCATTTATCAATTACCACGTTCCGGTTTCTGAAGCCAATCATATCAAGCAGTTGTCTTCGGGCTGTGTCATTATCCTGATTAAAACCATGATTTCTTTTTCAACGACTTCAGCACCACTTTTGCCGCATTGTGTCCGGCGGCGGCGAATACTCCGCCTCCGGGATGGCAGGAAGCGCTTGACAAATACAGATGTTCAATCGGGGTTTCGTAACGGCTGAGTTCCGGCACGGGACGAAACATAAACATCTGATCGAGCGTCATTTCAACGTGCATCACATTTCCGCGCAACAGGCCGTGTTTGCGCTCAATATCCAGAGGGGTTTGGATGTACCAATCTATGAGCTTGTCTTTCATATTCGGGGCGTATTCGGTTAGCACATCATAAATTTTCTGCGCTTCCTGCTCGCGGATGTCGTCCCATTTCAGTCCGTTTTGCAATTCATAGGGATGCCATTGCGCCCATAAAAAAAGCGTGTGTGCATTTTCCGGGCAAAGGCTTGGATCAATTTTGGAAAACGTCATGGCCAGAACGGCCGGTTTTTCGGGAGGAAGCCCTTTATAGTAATCACCAATAGCGCTGTTCATATATTGAAGTGAGGGGCACAACAGCTGCAGTCCGTTGTGTATCAGCGGATCATCCGGCGCGCTTTCATAGCGGGGCAGCTCTTTTACGGCACAACGGATGACCATCCCAAAACCGTTGCCTACATTAATATCGGCCACATTCTGAACCGTTTCAGCCGGAAGTTGATCGGCGCCGACCATATGCAGCATGGTGGTTTGCACATGGGCATTTGAAATAATTTTCCGGGCCTGTATTTCCTCACCCGATGCCAGTTTTACCCCGTATGCGCGCTTTCCGGAAATCAGAATTTTATCAACAGGAGCTTCGGCCCGGATTTCTCCTCCGTTATCCCGAAGCATGGCCGCCATAGCCTGAGTGAGCATACCGCTACCGCCTTTGGGGCGTTTCCCACCACTTTCGTGCAGCATAGCCTGCCATCCCACGAACGGCCCGGTAGCCGTTTGGCCGGGAGGCGGACCCGACTGCGCCGCCATCCAGATTAAGGCAGTGCGAACATGCGGATTCTCGAAATACTTCTTGACCACCTGTTCGTAGCTCGAAAAAATCTGCTGTAGCCCGTGTATCTGATCTCCTTTCGCAAACATACCGCCGTCACGGAATTGTCCTTTTGCCATTTCAGAAACAATGGAACCTGTGGAAGGCGGAACCAAAAAAGTTTTCAGCACTCCTTTATTGATGCGCTTCCAGAAGGCGATAAACTTTGTATAGGCCCGGGCATCGCGTTCCGACACAGACGCTATTGATTCACAGGTCTTTTCCACGCTTCGATGAAAGTGGATCACCTTTTTCTCTCCGGGAACCGGAAACGACATAAACGGATCCATTTCGATGTACTCAAGTCCGTATTTCTCCAGCTCAAGATCGCGTACCACCGGCGTCTGATGAATCATAAAATGAGCCGAAGACCCAACGTCCATTCTGAAGCCTTCCGGATATTCCGAAGACTTAAACATGGTTTCGGTACATACGGCTCCGCCTATCGTATCCCGGCGCTCCAAAACCAGCACCCGGTAACCTGCCTTTGCAAGGTAGCATGCTGAAGTAAGACCGTTATGGCCCGAACCGATTACAATAACATCATACTTGTTGGACATGCTCTTGTTCTATATGGATGGTTGAGTTCATCTTTTAAAATTGTGCACGTGAATGAGGAATATAACGTTCACGGTGGTCCGTAAGATTTCAACGGAACCCGGACTTACTCCGACGCTTAACGTCTCAATCCGGTACGTCATTCAGTTTAAGATACGCATCATCAAAACTAAAAACGTCCGCTCCTGACCATTGGCGCCTATTTTCAGACATCGCCGTGCTGTCTGTACTTATTTTTTCCGTGATGCCAATATATGTAACTTTGCAGGCATAAAAACGATACTACTCTCTGTGTCAGTTCGCCCTTCCGGAGTTTTGATACTCTTCTACTAACCAGAAATAAATTGCAGCTATGTTAGACTTTATTAAACAAGTATTTGCCTCGGCAATCGGCTTTATTGTCGTTTGTCTGTTCTTTTTCTTGTTCATTTTTATTCTGATCGTGATGACTTCCAGCGATCCTGAGCCGACAGTCAAAGAACAGAGTGTCCTCCATGTAAAAGCTTCCGGAGTGATACCCGAACGCGAAAGCTCCGATCCCTTTGAGCAGTTTTTCTCACCGGGCGGACCGACAAGCGCTTCACTTCAGAATTTTGAACAGAATCTGAAAAAAGCCGCCGCTGACGATCGCATTGAAGGCATTCTCCTCGAAATCGATTTTGTAACTTCTCCCTGGCCAACTCTTCAGCATATGCGCCGTTCGATGGAACGATTCCGGGAAGATTCCGGAAAATTCATCTATGCCACCACCAACGATCTGGGTTTCAACGAGCAGGGCTACTACCTTGCCACGGCCGCCGACTCCATTTTTGCCCCGCCCTTTACCATGATGCAGATGGACGGTTTTGTGATTGAGGGAACCTTTCTTAAAAACATGCTCGAAAAAGTGGGCGTCGAGGCGACCGTAATTCATAAAGGAGCCTACAAGTCGGCCGGAGACTCGTTTCAGCGAACCGAATTCTCCGAAGCCGACCGCGAGCAGCTTACCGCTATTTTTGAAGATTTTGTAGATGAGTTTGAAAGTGCTATTGCTTCACGAAACGGCATGAGCCGTCAGGACGTCACCGATATGCTGAACCAACCGCCCCGGCTGAATGTAGAGTATTATGCCGAACGCGGCCTCATCGATGCCATTGTTTCTGAAAAAGAACTTCAAAAGCGTATCAAATCGCGCATCGGGCTGGATGATGACGCCGATTTAGCACTTGTACCAAATCGTCGTTATGCCCGCGTAACAGAGCGCTCCGCCGGACTTGGCCGCGCACCGCGTGAATCAATTGCTGTGATTTATACCAGTGGCGCCATCATGCCGGAAATGGATGAAGGCCTTCCGTTTGGCGGAGATGCAACGATTACGGTCAGCGGCTTCAAACGCTCACTCGACCGCGCCGTTGACGACGATAATGTGAAAGCCATTGTGGTGCGTATCGACAGCCCTGGCGGCTCCGGCTCCACATCCGAAGCCATCTGGCAGATGATGCGCGATGCATCGGAGAAGAAGCCCGTAATCACATCTATGGGGTCCGTAGCGGCTTCCGGTGGATATTATGTGGGAATGGGCGCCGACGCTATTGTAGCCGACCGCACGACTATCACCGGTTCCATCGGGGTAATCGGCATCAGCTTTAATGCCGAAGAACTGCTTCAGGACAAAATAGGCATCGACTATGATGAAATTCGTTTCCATGAACATGCCAACTGGCTGAGCCCGACCAAAGAAATCACCCCCGAGCAGCTTCAGGCGTTCGAATATTTTATCGACAGCTTCTATGATGTGTTCGTAAACCGCGTTGCTGAAAGCCGTGGCATGACCTATGAGCAAGTGCATGCCGTGGCTCAGGGTCGCGTGTGGAGCGGTGAAGACGCCTATGAAGTCGGGCTGATTGACTACGTCGGTGGCCTCGACAAAGCCATTGAAGTAGCCGCTGAACGGGCCGGGCTGGAAGAGTATAGCATACGTGAACTGCCGAGAGACCGTACATTTTTTGAGCAGCTTGCAGCCGGGATGTCGGAGGTGTCCGTAGTTCAGCGCCTGATCGGCAAATCCGTGCCTCAGTACAACGAACTGCAAATGATTCATTACATGGCCACACAGCATTCACGTCCGCAAGCCTGGACGCTGATGCCCTACATGATAGAAGTGAAATAGAAGAAACAACAGCGCGGCCTCGAACTCAATTGGGCTGCGCTGTATTTTTATTTAGTGCCGGTCTTAACCGGTATTTAAAAACCTCGGTGAACTCCACCGGGGTTTTTTTATGTGATGGTATTATTGCAGAGTTGATTCAATTTGGGAGGAATTGATGTGGTTCGGTATTTAAGCGATTTGCCATTTCGAGAAATTAATCCCGGCTGCGCGCGGCACACTTGATGAATATGACACTCTTGAATGGTTCTTATTTTAGAAGGCTTTGCAAAACCGTTCTATTGCCCGTCTTCTGCCTTATCGCAAAAATAAAATCCTCGAATAGATAGCCTATGCTGCGGTTTCATTTTTGCTCCGGCGTTGAATACGAACAAAATCTCTGGTTTATAAAGGCTTCTTTTAGAGCTTAAAACCTAAACGTGACAGGGGTATCATAGAAAGTGATGAAACCCCGGAATCTCTGCAAGGCAATGATTTTGAATGATTCTCACAAAGAAGATTAGTGAGATAACAAGCACCGGCTACTTTATTTATTCCTTCAGACTGGTTACTGATACTGTTCTCTGTTATTACTGTATTCTACTGATTCATCGAGATGAGGAACTCCTGATTATTCCGAGTGCCCCGAATCTTGTCCAGCATAAATTCTACCGCCTCAATCGGTGACATATTGGACAGAAAGCGACGCAGCAGCACTACTTTTTCGCGCTCATCCTCACGCACAAAAAGCTCTTCCTTACGAGTACCGCTTTTGAAGACATCGATAGCCGGAAATACCCGGTGCTCCGAAATCTTCCGGTCCAGTACAAGCTCCATGTTACCCGTGCCTTTGAATTCTTCAAAGATGACGTCGTCCATACGGGAACCCGTATTTACAAGCGCCGTAGCGAGAATGGTAAGACTGCCGCCGTTTTCAATATTACGCGCAAGGCTGAAGAGTTTTCTGGGCTTTTTCAGAGCTTCGGAATCGACGCCGCCGCTCATGGTGCGGCCGGAATTGGTGGCGATATTGTACGCACGGGCAAGACGGGTAAGGGAATCCATGAGAATAACCACATCGTTGCCGCTTTCCACAAGACGCTTGGCTTTTTCAAAAACAAGCTCGGAAAGTGCGATATGATTCTCGGGTTTCATGTCAAAAGTTGAGGCCAAAACCTCGGCATTGGCCACATTCCGGTCCATTTCGGTGACCTCTTCAGGCCGCTCATCAATCAGCAATATGATGATTTTCGCTTCCGGATTATTTGCCGCAATTGCATTGGCGGCCGTGCGGAGAATAGACGTTTTACCGGTCTTGGGCTGGGCCACAATCAGGCCGCGCTGCCCTTTGCCGAGTGGTGCGAATAGATCAATGAGGCGCGTCGTGTACTCAAAAGGAGAAGTCTCAAGCTTAAGGCGCTCGCTCGGGTAAACCGGCAAAAGTTCATCGAACTCCGGGCGGGCATCCATGTTACTCGGAATTTTACCATTTATCCCGTCCACGCGAAGTAATGCAAAGTAACGCTCACCCACTTTGGGCGGACGTATTATCCCGACAACCGTATCACCCTGCTTGAGAGCGAACCGCTTAATTTGTGAAGGAGAAACGTAAATGTCGTCCGGGCTGGATTGAAAATTGTAGTTCACCGAGCGAAGAAACCCGTAGCCGTCCGGTAAAATTTCAAGCGTCCCTTCATTAAGGAGGTATCCTCCCAGTCTCGGAGTGATGTCCTTGATACGCTCGTCCAGCGTTTGAGCATCGGAATCGGGCAACTCCCCGAAATCGTTGTTTGCAATATCGGCTTTCGGAGCCTGGGTCTGCTCATCGGTTGATTCAGCCGCCTTTCTATGCTGAGGCCGTTCGGATTTAGCTTCCCACTGCTGCTTCGCTGAGTCTGATTTTTTTTCATTCGGCACATGACGATCACCTTTTGCCTTCGGGGTTTGATCGCTCTTCTGCGGACCGGACGGCTTCTCAACGGCGGACTGTTTGTCCTGGTTTGCGGATGGAGCCGGTGATTCCTCCGTTTTTCCGGGCGCCTGGCTTTGGCGGATATTTTTTTCTTTACGGCTTTGGACTTCCTTCTTTACCGACTTTTTAATCTCCTCCTCAAGCTTTTTAGCATCTTCACGGCTAAGGGTGCGAAACTCGTCCGGAATCGGGTTGTACGACTTTTCCGGTTTTTTCTCACGGGCAGGTTTTAAGGTATTGTTATTTTTTTTAGGAGGAGCAGTACCGCCGAGCCGACTCTCTTTTATATGCGGCTGTGTGCCGTTCCGGTTTTCATCGCTGCTTTTTTTCAGCGCATCCGTCCCGGATTCAGGGCTTTGGTTCTTGTTTGAGCCCGATTTATCACCGGAGTCAGAATTCTCCCAAAGCGGGCCGGGTGGTAGTTCGCCTGTTTTTTCTTGCTGTAAAGCCTCAACTTTATTCTCTATGCGTTCGATGAGATCCTGTTTTTTAATGCCCGTAACGGATCGTAAACCGAGCTGCCTGCCTAATTCCTGCAACTCTTTAAGTGTGCGGCCCGGGAGGGTACGCATATCGTGATCTGAATATTCAACCATATGGTTGTCTAAGTATGTTTTTTTTAGATAAAATGGAAGCCTGTTCGATGGCTGTGTATGGCAGACGTAAACTGCCCGTCAAATGTATCAGTGAGTGTATGTAGAACAATAAGCCGCACATTAGCGCCGGATTTTTACCCCGTTTAGGGAGAAATTGGTTCTATTCACATGAAAGTCCGGATCTGCGTTTTTTTAGAAAAACGGCTCTGATTCTGCCAAATCAATAATTATGCCTTGCGAGAAGGCACGGTTCATGTTTTGGAAGCATGGAATTCTGAAATTTCGGAATGTGCCGCCCGATAAACTTTTGCACTAAAGTTCGAATACAATATTACAAAAAGGATATGAACAAACGGTGTGAAAACCCTGTATCAAATACAAGTAAAATAAGGAAAGTTGTTGCAACAAAATAAAGCCATAATCTTGTCGGGCTTTATGATATTTGGGAAGAAGTTTTTTGCGTACGCTGAAACATATCCAACACACGACGATAAAAATAAAAAGACCCCGAAAATAAAGTTACAGCAGATTCAGATATAAACAGCTTTTGGTAAAATACCCAATTTTCTTCATTAAACCGTTTCAAATTCGGGACGAGCGCGCAAACCTCTTGATAAAGCGCTGCTCGATTCATATTGCTTTCAAGATAGTATAATTCATCGAATTGTGAAACAATTGAAAGCATATCATTCGTTAATTTATCACGCATTATCGAAAACACCAATATTTTTTTTCTGCCGGCCGCCAACTCATCAAGTAATTTAAAGGCTTCTGCAAAGGCTTCGGTGTTATGCGCTCCGTCGAAATAAAAATCGTGCCCGGCCATCATCCTTTCAAATCGTCCGGGCAGGCTGCCTTTTTGCGATGTCTGGAATATAGCAAGAGCAGTTTGTTCGTGCTTAATCGGCAAAACCCGGCTTAGTATATCGGTAACGCAACACACCATAGCAACATTGTAGCGCTGCACCGGCTGTATAAACCCGGTCTCAATCCACAAGGGTTCTCCCCTGCCGGGAAGCCCGACCTTCCCCTTATCCCATAATGGTTCGGGATCTGCGGGCCTGTAAACATCTGACCCGAGAGAGGCGGCACGCCGGTGAATCACCGTGACGGCTTCTTCGCTCAGCCTGCCGATGACGACCGGTTTTCCCGGCTTTATGATGCCTGCTTTCTCAGCTGCAATTCCGGAAATTTCGGATCCCAGAACATCGGTATGGTCAAAGCCGATGCTCGTTATCACACTTACCAGCGGATTCACCACGTTTGTGGCATCCAGGCGGCCGCCAAGACCGGTTTCGATAATGGCGATGTCCGTACCGCGCTGCCGGAAAAACCAAAACGCCAGAGCCGTGCTAATCTCGAAATAGGTCGGGCGCTGCTCCTCAATCAAACCGGCGTACGCATTAAAAAATGCCAACAGCAAATCGTCGCTAATTTCATCCCCGTTCACCACAAACCGTTCGCTGTAACGGCTTAAATGGGGTGATGTGTACATCCCGGTGGTATATCCGGCATTGCTGTAAACTGCATGAAGCAGGTAACATACCGAGCCTTTGCCATTGGTGCCGGCTACGTGAATAATTTTCAGGCCTTCATGCGGGTTCCCCATCCCCTGAAGCAGCGCGCGGATGCCGTCGAGGCCGAAACGGGCCGCCTTAAGCCCTTTGTCCTGAAACATCGGGATACTGTTGAGAAAGGCGTGAACTTCTTCAATTGAGTTGAATGCTGCCATTGTTTACGATTAAGAAGTTGGTACTTACCGGGGCCTGCTCCTATATTAGTGTAGCTAATCCGACCGGTAAATTAAAGGGAAACCTGAGAATATATGCTCTATCGATCTCTTATCAGACCT
>PXDL01000138.1 GCA_003566395.1 Balneolia bacterium
ACTTTGATATAGTAACTCCTGAAGGTGTAAGAATCTATGGATTCATCGATAAAGTAGAAGAGATAGATGAAGATACGATAAAAATATTAGACTATAAGACATCCAACACACCTTTAACATATGATGAAGCCAGGACAGACGTACAACTTTCTCTATATGAACTAGCTGGAGCTATACTGTATCCACAGTACTCTAAGAGGTTAGTAGCTCTTAAGTACTTACGTACGGGAAAGGAATTAGTTACTACTCGTTCTGCAATAGCTCAGTATAACTTTCGTAAAGAGTTACTAGCAACCCACGAAGCCATACTAGAGTTTTTGGAGAATTATCAGAAAACTAACACTGTACCAAAGGGATCTGTACACAATCTATGTAACTGGTGCAGTTATCGTACTGACTGTGAGGATTTTTTGTTACAAATCAACAAGAAGAGTAGCGAGTTTCCCAGCATTGAAAACTTAAATGACGATTTATTTATTAGAGAGTACTCTAGAGCTAGTATAGCAGCGAAGGCTATTGAAAATTATCAAAAAGAATTGAAGCTGTGGGCCTTGCAGAGAGTTGAATCCGATCCTACGTCTCCAATTCAAAATGATGAGTTTCAGGCAAACTCCCTAAGTACGACCAGACGGACGTATGATCCGACTGTCCTAGCTCAAGTGATACCTCCTGAGGACTTTGTAAAGCTAGTAACTATTAAAAATGAAAGCCTGGATAAGTATTTAAACACTCTAGAAGACGAAGAACTGAAGACTTTTATCTCACAACAAGCTGAGGTTAAGTTTAACAGCCCCCAATTTCGATTGAAGAAATTAAGTTAAGTATATAGGTAGACTATGTCTAAAAAGAAGAAAACAAGAAAAACTGCTACTCCTGTATTACAGACAGTAACTCGTACTAAACAATCAAAATCAGATAAGATAAAAATATTAGCCTGGGGAGCCAGCCCACAGGTGATAACTGGGTTTGGTGTGGTAATGCGAAAGATTCTTTGTAACCTATATAGAATGTATCCTGGAAAGTATGATGTCTCTATGGTAGGAATTAACCATAAAGGCGACTTTTATGACGAATTTGAAATTACTGGTGGACCTGAGAATGGAAGGTTCAGACAGTGGCCTGCTATGCAAGTAGGTAGTACTACTGTCCACATGTATGGTCATCATAAGTTTCTTTCTCTTCTAGATCAGCTTGACTTAAAGGAGTTTGATTTAATATTCTTGTTTGAAGATCCATTTTGGGTAGGAGGTATTATACCTGGAACTAACCCTCAGGCTATTTATATAGACGTAATAAGATCCAAGATGGCTGCAAAAGGAGCAGCTCACGTTCCTATTGTAGCTTACTTTCCTATTGATGGCATACCAAATCCTAAATGGCTCACTAACATATCTAAAATTGATATACCTATTACTTACTTAAACTTCGGTAAAGATGCATGTATTGAGGCTGCTCCTCAACTGAAGGATAGGATTTTCACTATACCTCACGGAGTGGATACAAATGAGTTTTTCCCTATTTCTGAAATGGAAAAAAAGACATTCAAAAGGGCAATGTTCGGAGATGAGTTTGTCGATAAGTTCATGTTCTTAAATGTAAACAGAAATCAAATAAGAAAATTAATACCATCTACTTTAATAGCATTTAAAAGATTTCAAGAGTTAACAAATAATGCTGCATTTATATATTTAAATATGAAGCCAGTTGAATCTACTGGATGGAATCTGTTTGAATGTTGTAATTCACTAGGTCTTACTCCTGGAGTAGATGTAATGGTACCACCTCAGTTTGAAGTATCCAAGGGATTACCGTTGAATGAGTTAAATAAGGCTTTTAGTTCCGCAGATGCATTAGTTTCAACAGCGGTCGGGGGAGGATGGGAACTAGCCGTCACTCAAGCATTCGCTACTAAGACAGTTGTAATAGCACCTAACAACACGTCCCACACTGAGTTACTTGGAAATCAAGAAGATGAAAATGAAAGAAGAGGATTACTTTACAAATCAGGAGAAAAGTTATCACAGCAGATTATATTTACAAGTGATAACTCAGTAGTAAGACCTCTTCCTGATTTAGATGATATGGTTGATAAGATGTTGCTTATATATAATAATAAAGAATTAAGAAACAAGTTACAAGAGAATGCTTATACTTGGGCTGTAAATAATATATCGTGGGAAAAGGATGTAGTACCAAAGTTTGATTACTTTTTTACAGTTGCAAAGAGGAATAAAATAGCTAGAGAAAATAAAGCAAAACTAATTAATACAACGTCTACTACTTCTTAAGTTAAAATGCAAGTTTTATACATTACAGATGTTGATATACAGGACTCAATTATAGAGCATGCATTTAAGGTATATTTACCTCACAGGCAAGATATTACTTTTATAAAAAAACCTTTAGATGATATTTCTAGTTATTACATTAATCGTAATAAAATAGATTTAATACTAGTGTGGGTTAAAGGTGGTATTGTTTATCAGTCAATATTAAATAAAGTATTATTAGATGCTTATAAATTAAATATACCATCTGTAGGTATGGTTGGTATAGTTAAAGATAGCTATTTACCTACTACTGAGTATGTAGTAACTGTTACTGTAGATCAAAAGATAAAAGTATTATCTAAAAAATATAACTCAGATAAGGTTTTTGTTATTGGACATCCAATTCTAGATTTTTGCAAAGATCCAGATAGACTTTTTAAACGTAAAAGTCTTAAGAGTAGATTGACAGTAGTACTATCCTCAGAAATACCTACTGAGTTTTATCATTCAAATATTATAAAGATTCCCGGATCGTTTGGATTTAATAGTAGTACGTCAGGAAATCACTTTAATTGTATAAGTTATTTAAAATCTCTAATATCATCAGATTTAGTCATCTCAAACGACCCCAAGCAGCTGCTGCTTTCTGTAGTATTAAACAAACCTACATTTGTATACTTGAATACAGAGGTAGCGCCAACACTGTTAAACGAGTTTATAACTAAAGGAGAGTTAAGTGTTATCCACGGACAAGATAATCTAATTAATTTTGTCAACAAAATAAAAGATTTGCCTTCATTGCCTTCAGTTAATTATTCTGATAATGCTATGAATTTTTATCTATCAAAGTTATTACCAGGCGTATTTGATAGTTATAATACTTTTAGGTTAAATGCAGTATTAGATTTTGTTGTTACAGCAAGTAAGCTAAAACAAGAGCATTATAGTAAAATACTTTTAGCTTTACAGTCTAAATTACCAGAATTAGTAA
>PXDL01000535.1 GCA_003566395.1 Balneolia bacterium
GGGCTGTTCAACGTGAATCGGGGGGGGCTCGAACCCCCGACCAGCGGCTTAAAAGGCCGATGCTCTACCAACTGAGCTACCGATTCGATTGAAGATTCCAAATATAAGGAATAGCTAAGCTGAACGCAATACGCGTCATTGAACTTTTTCAATGGTTCCGGAAAGCTTTTCGCGTGCTTTTTCGAGGTCCTCAACTGAAATTGAGAGACGCGAATAATCGTAGTCTTCAACCTGCTTTATATTAAAGGAAGAGCCGGTTTTGAGGTTTCGCCTAAGGGTGTTATAGGCGGCTTCCCGGGCTATGAAAGAAATTTCGGCTCCGGTAAGTCCGTTCAGGCTGCGCCCGAATGCGGCCCGATCAGTATCGGCATCGAGCGGCATGTTACGGGTTACAATTTCAAAAATCTTTTGGCAGCCTTCGGCATCCGGTTTTTTAACCTCCAGCTGATAATCGAAGCGTCCGGGGCGAAGCAGGGCGGAGTCGATCAGCTCTACACGATTTGTAGCCCCGATTACGCAAATGCGGCCGTAATCTTCCACCCCGTCCATCACCGAAAGAAGCTGGTTTACAAAGCGGGCGTCGGAACGCAGGTTTTCGGCATCGGAACGGCGCTGGGCTACGGCGTCAATTTCATCAAAAAAAATGATGGAGGGCTGCATGGCCCGGGCTTCATCAAACAGCTTGCGCAGGTTCTCCTCACTGGCTCCCTGGTATTTGTTGATGAGTTCCGGTCCCTTAACCGAAATAAAATGGGCTTCAACTTCATGGGCGATTGCTTTGGCTATCATCGTTTTGCCGCAGCCGGGCTCCCCATACAGCATCATGCCTTTATGCGGTTTGATGCCCAAATGGCGAAAAAGATTCGGATTTTTCAGCGGAAGCTCTATCACCTCTCTAACCTGCCCGATGATGTCGTCTATACCTCCGATTTCATCAAAGCTGACTTTAGGGATGTTCCGTTTAGCCTTCTTTCCTTCGGACTCGGCTTCATCCTCACCGCCCGATGTTCGGTCGATAGTTCGCCCGGCCCCGGCGGTTAATTTATGGATGATGCCCGTTGGTTTCTGAAGTACACGGGAGCCTTCTACAACCCGGCTGAAATACACCGACCAATTCGGATTTTCCTGAGTATCGATGATATCGGGAAGGCGTCCGATAATGGCTTCCGTGGCCGAAAAATCGAAGGAGGGGCACAAATGGAGAAGCTTGTCTTCGGCCTGTTTTTTCAGGATGGCGAGAATCTGGTGTTTGTCAACTTTCCAGATGCCTTCTTCTGAAAAAGCGCCGAATTGAAACCAGAAAACGTCGTTGTGCAGTGCTTCCCGGCTCTCGGGCAGATAACGGGTGATGGCGTCAAGAGCGGAATATCCCCATCCGTCGGGCCGAAGGTCTTGCTTGCGCCGCTCATCAAGGATGCGATTTTCCTCACGGGCCACCCTGTCAAAAATGTCCAGCATTTTGCTTGCTGAAACGGATTTATTTCCGGCCTTGAATTCGGTCTCGGGCAGTTCGGCCGCAGCTTCGGTAAGAGAGCGAAGCTTGCGGAAATCAAACCGAAAAGCGTCAGGCCCGAAATGAACACGCCACAAGGTATTTGTTTGGCCATTTTCACCGGAAGAAACGGATACACGATCGCCGAAGTGACTAACAATCGGGAAATCGGTCAGCTCATCCGGATTACGGCTAAGAGTAATTTCAAAAGTTTGCATAGGGCAAAATAAACACCCTTCCGCAATTTTACATTCACCCTGAAGCCGACCAATCTTATTTGTTACCGTACCCCGCTGATCACGCTCCAATTATTCCGGGTGGGTTCAAAGCCGGCACCGATACCGATATCGAGCGGAAGATTGAAAATCCGGATGTTGGAACGCAGCTCAAGCCCGTAAACCGCTCTGCCCGTCCGGGCATAATTTTCGGAGGTCAGCTTGTTGAGGTCCGCTACATAATTTGCATGAAGCGCAAGATAAATTCGGTCCAGAAAAAAAGGCAGGGTGATAAATCCGTCGTCGGTGTAGCTAAGAGGAAGTACGTATCGGGCTGAAAGACTTCCTGCGTTTCGTAAACCTGCAAGCACATTTTCTGTGAAACCGCTGTAAACAAGCCCGGAGGTTCCGTAAAGACGGGTGCGTGTTTGAGTGAGAAGTTCGGCCCTGAGCATGAGGCCGTGATTGTAGCGGATGGTCGGCGAGAGATACTGTACAATTCCTCCCCTGATGCCGGCTACCTCTGCATTTCTGTCGCTGTAAATGAAATGCTCGGCCTGGGTAAAAAGTATGGTCCCTGTATTCGGCTGAATATCCCGGATATTCTGCTGTAATCGTATAAACCAGGACAAGGAAGCTTTTAACGAAATATCGGTAAGCCAGTCCCGGTTGAACTGAGGGGAATCTCCGTTAACACTTACGAGCTGATGCGGGCGCAATTCACGAGCCCGAATTCCGGGGCGAAACTGAAGAGACGTGCTTCGCGAACGCCGGTCGAAAGCATAGGTAAACGGGAGGCTGAATTCTCCGCCCCGGTTGATAAAAAGCCCGCCTGAGGTTGGCAACGGACGATAAAACAATTCGATCTGATATCCGGGCCAAAAAGTAGAGTTGCGGTAGAACAGCTCGCCCCACGCACGTTGATTCCCGTAGGTCAGTTCCGCCTGCCAGGCGTGACGCCGGAGCAAATCTCCGCCTTCAGCCGTAATACCGAAACGAGTGTTTGCTACCGGACTGTCGGCTTCAAAAATAACGGGGGCGAAAAAGCGGGGACGAAGCCACGAAAAGCCGGTTCGGTACCGTCCGGTTTCCCAACCTTCCGTTTCTTCAGTCCTGTAATCCGAAAGGCGTCCGGTTTCCCGCATCGAGGTGATATCGGGCTGGTAATCGACCGATAGAAAGCTCCTGTTGAGAAATTCTTCTTTCGATAAGATCACAATTTGCCGGGTGTTGTTACGCTGCTCAACGTAAGCCAGGGAAGCTCCGTTGGGGCTTAAAGCGGGCTGGGTGGCCCCGAAACGCGTTTGGGTAAGCTGGGTTAAACCGCCGTCGGAGAGATCGAACCGATAGATCTGAGCCACTTCACCGGACGTGCCGCTGATGAGCAGCCCGCTGCCGTCGGCCGTCCAGCTGAAATCATGGATAATACCGTTCTTGAAAGCTACTTCAGGATTCTCTGATTCCACACGCGAAAAGTTGGAATCATCGACCACCCAAAGGCCCTGAAGTCCGTTGATGTTTGCAATTAGGGCGAAGGTGTCCGGGCTTACAGGAGAAGCGCCGACCTGAACAAATGTATTCGGATAGATGGAATAAACGGCCTCAGTAGAGCCGTCCGGCTGAACGAACACGAGTCTTGAGGTTTCTCCGTGGGTTTGCAGGGCGATGCAGCACGAGGTGGATTCATCACCTCTGCTCATAAAAGAAGGAGCGTGAACCCGCTGGTCACGTGTAATCCGCTCAAGGGCGCCTGATGACATATTCAGGGTGGAAATATCCATCTTCCACGAGTTATGATGCCACGGGTGCCGGTGATAGCGTGAATAGACAAGGGTGTTGGCATCTGAATCTACATCGTAGAAGTAATCTCCTGTAATACGGGTTTCGTGCAGCAGAGTGGTGTTATTTGTTGAGGTGTCATGGACATAGAACCCGGGCCGGCTGTTGTATTGAGTGGGTTGAGCAAAAAGCAGGCGATTATTGTCAATCCAATGCGGGCGGTTATGATGCACGGTTTCGGCTTGTACGGGAATCGGATTTCCGTCGGTAAAGTTTTCTGCCGGACCGGAAGAAGGATGTTCTGTTTGCAGGTAAGACTGCATATCGCTTCGGTATTCACGGTACAGGGCGGAAGGCCATTTCCCCGTTGCGTGTTGCAACGCCTTACCATAGCCCAGAAAAGGATACTTTACGAAAAACTCGATGGAAGCGCGGGTGGTGTCCATTCCGTAGGTGTACTGAAGCCAGCGGATGAATTCGTAGCCACCGGTATAATGACGATTGAACGGGAAACTGTAGAAAGCCGGCATCATGTGGCGGGCAAAACTCCAGGGAGAGTCACCTCCAAGGTTGGCATGGGTTTGGTTTCTGAACAGCGAATAATTGCCTCTTCCTCCCGAGCCATAGACCACTTTTGACTCATGGAAAACCGCAATTCCCTCAATCATACCAAAAGGCGCAGCGGCGTGTATCGATCGGGTAAGATCAGGTGAAAAGGGATACAATAAGGACGGAATACTTCCTGAGGGGATATTTGAGAAGTGAAGCGCATGAACAAGCTCGTGAGGGGCCACGTTCTCAATCCATCCGCCGGTGCGGGGATTCATGGAAAATCCTTTGATGGCTGGAATTTCTATCTCGGTTCGGAAGTGGATGGGTGTTACAAAACCGTTGGACAGATCGTTGTGGTCGTTCAATACTACAGGAAAATGGCGGAACGATCCACCTGTAAGCGACTGCACGATAGGGTATTGGTCTTCAAGAATCCGCGCGGTTCGGAACGCTGCATCTTCCTGACCTCTGGGATAAACTATAAAAAAATGCGGGCTTGTAAGGGTGAAGCGTTCTTGATTCGGGCGGTAGATATTCTCGTAAATTTGCGCCTGAGCCGGGGTGATGACCGCCAGGGAGAGCATCACAAAAAAAGAAAACAGCGCAACTCCGTAGCGAAGGGGGGAAATTCTTGTATGAGTTAGCCGGGAAAGGCACATGGTGGCCGGGCTTCAGACTTCCATGAGCAGGTGTGAAAGATTCAGCTTATGAATGGGAATCATATACTGAAGTTCGAAGGCGTCTTTGTGGATATCCAGCACGCCGGTTCCGCGAAAATCAACGATGCAGTAGCTGTCTATAATATTTAGCACTTCTCCAATTCCGTAAAACTCGGGACACGGACCGTAATAGACAAGATCACCAACAGAAATAGCATTTCTGGCCCGGTAGTGATAGGGATAAATAACCGGAAGGCGATCGAAGCGATATGAAAGTTTCTTTGTGGCCATAGAGCGGATAAAAATACGAATAAATCAGTCTATATAAACCACACTGATGTTTCTTTGTTGCTCGCCGGTCGCCTTGATAGTGATGTTAATGCGCTGATCCGGCAGCAGGGATTCAATACGTTCGGGCCATTCAATTATGCTGATGCCGTTTGCATAGAGGTAGTCTTCGGTGCCGATTTGGTGCGCTTCCTGTTCGCTTTCAATACGATAGGCATCGAAGTGATAAATCGGGATGCGGCCCTGATATTCTTGTATAAGTACAAATGTGGGTGAGTAAACGTCATCAGGAGAGATGCCGAAGCAGGATGCGAATCCCTTCACAAAATGAGTTTTTCCGGCACCAAGAGTACCGTAAAGACAAATTATTTCACCGGCACTACACCGGACCGCAACCTTCCGCGCTATTTCAAAGGTGTCTTCAGGAGAGTGGGATATGAAATGTTCGGTGCGAGCCATTACTAAATGATCAGGATGTTTTAGAGATAAAAAGGATAAGGTGAAGCTGAAGAGATGGAATATACGAAGCCCTGACAAGGGTTATTATCAGAGCCTGAAGGATTCATAATGCGTGTGAAAAGACACAGAAGTTAACCCGAATTATTCACGAATAGATAAAATGTACGGTCTAAGGATCTGATTCATATGAATATTGTGAAAATATACATTCCCCAAAATTTGGGTGTGGCAATAGACTGCGACTTTTTCCCGCTTGCTGCGTTGAAGGCGAAAAAGTATGCTCAGGGTACATGAGTACCCTTCCGCTAACTTTTTCACCTTCGCCTTGCCAACGAAAAAAATTCTTGGTGAATAATCCGGGTTAAATTGAACTACACCGATTAAGGCGGTTTATCCGGGTCCGGATCAAAAAAATCTACAATGAACCCAACTTTGTAATTTCTGCCGCTAAAGAGCTGAATAGACAGGGAAAAGGGGAAAAGTACCGCTGCTATTTTTTAAAAATTGGATGGTTGTAACAATACATAAGTTATTTATCTTTTAAATTGATAGCTTTACACCACTTTACCCGGTCCCGGCTAATGTGTAAACCGGGTCGGTTCTGGTTACCTGATTCCATTTTTGTATTAATTATGGGATTGATTCAGGTGACGTAAGGATACAAGTGTGGGTATTCGGCCGGTGAGTATATCTCAAGTTGGTGAAGGCTGTTGATTTTACAGAAGGCATCAAAAAGAAAAATTTAAATGCAAGAATCAAGCTGCGGCGTGCATGGCGCAAGGCGAGCAGCAGAACCCAAAAGAAATGAACATCTCAGAATGAATTTATCCTACATATCAGCAGCAGTACTGCTCGGTACTATTCTCTTGATAACCGGGTGCGGACCCTCGGGAAATGCGACGGATCAGCAGCAAAACAATCAAAATGCTAACAACCCATTTGTACAGGAACTGAATATTGATCCTGAAACCGGTGTTCAGTATTTCGTGCCGCAAAATTATGTTGAGCAATATGAACTCCCCGACGGATCTACCATTCCCCTTGTACATATTCCGGGAGGCAGCTTTTTGATGGGCCTTAATAACGCGGACCCGTTTGGCATTCAGCCGTCAGGCAAAGCCCGGATTTCCGTGAATTCATTTATGATGGGGCAGACCGAGGTAACCAATAAACAGTATCGCGCATTTCTGGAATCCCTGAGCGGGGAGGAGCGCGCGGTTATGCAGCCTGATTCCGCAGCCTGGACAAATGAAATAGGTGTGCCATGGGGATCGTATTTCCGTGGAGAAGAATTTGAAAACTATCCGGTAGTAGCCGTAACCTGGGATCAGGCCAAAGCTTTTGCCGAATGGGCCGGCCTGCGTCTTCCTGCAGAGAGCGAATGGGAATTTGCCGCGCGTTCAGGGGTAAGCGGGCGTATTTTTCCGTGGGACGGGCTTGATATCAGAAGCAGTCATACAGGTGAGATTCTTGCCAACTTTGCTCCGGGCGGAGATTATGCGCAGGATGGTTTTGTTATAACAGCCCCCGTAGGTTCATTCCCTTCTAACAATTTCAGGCTTTATGATATGGCCGGAAATGTGGCTGAGTGGTGTGAGGATGCCTATGCGCCTTCCTATTCAACGCTTACCCGTGCTCAAAGCCAGTTAGTTACACCCGTGTATCGCAACCCTAATGAGCCGCGCAGAATTGTTCGGGGTGGAAGCTGGGCTTCAAACGAATTCTGGATCGGTGTGGGCGTAAGAGACTTTCGTCATCGCGCACATGCGTCTCCGCGTATCGGATTCCGCGTAGCCAGCTCGGTTTCTAACCCTGCTATGCTTATGCGCGACAGAGCCGAACAGAATCAACCGAGCCAGATCAGAACAAACTGATAGCAGGCTTGCCTAATGTTTTACCGCCGCTGTGACCTCTCGTTGCAGCGGCGTTTTTATTTAGGGTTAACCTAAGTTAAACAGCAAAATTCCGGTCTGTTTTGCTTCAAAGGGAAAAAATTTTGAAGCAGTCCCTAAAAAATTTATCTTAAGCACTTCTTTTTGGCGTAGAACTTAAGAAGCCAAATAATTGTGCATGATGGGGTTAAATATAACATCCTGTTTTGCTGTGGGTTGCTAATGCTGTCAGAAAAACAACACCGTGTTAATTCGTACCCAACACGTAATTCATGATACTTGATACAGTTCTGATAATTACCTTTGCCGCACTGAGCATATCGCTCGTGGCCGGGATGGCAAGGCTGCTTATAGGCCCGAGCCTTCCGGACCGTGTGGTGGCGTTGGATTTGATTGCATATATCGTAATCGCATTCATTGCCACGTATTCCATCTCTACCGGCACTGCTGATTTTATTGACGCCGCCATTGTGGTGGCATTAATTGCATTTCTGGGTACGGCCGCTTTTGCACGGTATATTCAAAAAGCGGGCAGTTCCACTAAGGACGACAGAATATGATCTCTGAAATAATCATTTCTTTCTTTCTGCTATCCGGTAGCTTTTTTGTGCTCATCGCAGCTATCGGCGTTGTTCGCCTCCCCGACCTGATGATGAAAATGCATGCCTCAACTAAAGCAGGTACCCTCGGGGCCGGGCTTGTGCTTGTGTCCGTAGGTATAGCTTTTGATGAGATATCGGTGCTGACCAGGGTAATAGCCACTATCATTTTTCTACTGCTTACTGCGCCCGTAGCTGCGCACCTTATCGGTCGGGCCGCCTATTATGTGGGAATGGATTTCTGGGAAGGAACCATTGTGGACGAATTGTCTGATGAAAAGACAAAAAACGCAGATAGCACTGATTCAAACGTCAAGATGAACCGAAAAGCGTCTGAATCCTGATGAATATTTTACTGTCGGTACTCGTCATCTTTGCGTTTGCGTTTGTAGGCCCGTTTGTGGGCAAATATGCGGAAAAATTTTCAGGCTGGATTCTTGCTTTGGTCCCCCTGAGCGTCTTTCTCTGGTTTGCTGGGTTTATCCCTGAAATCTCGGGAGGAGAGGTCTTTAATGAATCCCATGTTTGGGTTTCCTATCTCGGCATCAATATGTCGTTTTATCTGGACGGCCTCAGTCTGCTTTTCGCCCTTATTATCACCGGGGTAGGTACCTTCATTATGATTTACGGCGGGGGATATCTGGCCGGAGATCCGAATATAGGCCGGTTTTACTTCAGTATCCTGCTATTTATGGGGTCTATGCTGGGAGTGGTGCTGGCCGATAACATCATCGCCCTTTTTATTTTCTGGGAGCTAACGAGTATCAGTTCCTATCTGCTTATCGGGTATTATCATGAAAAAGAAGAATCCCGGAAGTCGGCCCTGCAAGCCCTGATCGTAACCGGCTCGGGCGGACTCGCCATGCTGGCCGGTTTCATCATTCTTTCGATTATTACGGGCACCATGGAAATTTCCGAGATGTTCAGCCAGTCGCTGGCTGTTAGCGAACATCCGTGGTATTTAGGGATGCTCATTCTGGTTCTTCTCGGAGCTTTCACCAAATCTGCTCAGTTCCCGTTTCATTTCTGGCTTCCCGGAGCTATGGCGGCTCCTACGCCGGTTTCTGCCTATCTGCACTCGGCCACTATGGTAAAAGCGGGCGTGTATTTGATGGCACGGCTAAACCCGGTTCTCGGCGGCACAATAGAGTGGACTTATATCGTCACCATTGTCGGTGCCATAACTATGGTGGTCGGTTCCTGGCTGGCTCTGGCTCATACCGATCTTAAAAAAGTGCTGGCCTATTCAACGGTGATGGCATTAGGTACCCTCACCATGCTTATCGGACTCGGCCATGAATATGCGGTGAAAGCCATTGCGGTTTTCATCCTCGGTCACTCCCTCTATAAAGGCGCCTTGTTCATGGTGGCCGGTACCGTAGATCACGAAGCCGGAACCAGAGATGTGAACCTGATTAGCGGGCTTCGCAAAACCATGCCGATAACCGCCACCTTCGGATGCATCGCGGCTTTGTCTATGGCGGGCATGGCTCCCTTGCTCGGGTTTATCGGTAAAGAACTTGTATATGAAGCCGCTTTGAGTGCCAACGTATTCCCGATGGCGCTGATAACCGTGGCCGTTCTGGCGAATATTGCGGTGGTTGCATCAAGCGGTATTGTGGCCATCCGGCCTTTCTTCGGAGAGTACAAAGAGCACGATAAACATGTACATGAGGCGCCGGCAAGTATGTGGATCGGCCCGGCCGTACTATCCGTGCTGAGTATCATATTTGGAATCTTGCCTTTTTTGATCGACGGGACCATCATTTCAAAAGCGGCGGCATCGGTAGCAGGCACCCCGGAACTGGTTGTATCACTTTCGCTATGGCACGGCATCAACGCGGCATTAATCCTCAGTGTGGTAACATTTCTCAGCGGCGTGGCCGTATATATATTCTGGAACTCATTCCGTGACAGCCGCGGATTTCAGGGATACAGTTCTGTTTTTGGCGAAGCGCCCAGAAAAGGATACGAAAACTGGTTGTCAGGTACGCTCAGTCTTGCCGCGGCACAAACCCGCTTTTTCCAGAACGGATACCTTCGCCATTACCTTCTTACGGTGCTCTCCTTTTTTGTGATTGTAACCGGTTTCACCCTGGTAACAAAAACGGACGTAGTGATGGCCGCAAGTTTCACAGATATTATGTTCTATGAATGGGTAATTGCCGGCGTAATTATGATTGCCGGTCTTGCCGCTGTTCTTGCCGGGTCCGGCCTTGTGGCAATTGCCGCGCTCGGGGTAGTCGGCTACAGCATTTCACTGCTTTATATCATGTTCAGTGCGCCCGACCTTGCCATTACACAGGTGCTTGTTGAAACCCTGACGGTAATTCTTGTGGCGCTGGTGCTGATTCACATTCCGAAATTTTCAACTTTCACATCTACGGCCTCTAAAGTCAGGGATGCCGTTATAGCCGGGGCTACGGGCCTGATCGTTACGCTGATTATACTGGCGGTTCTAACCGTTGAATTCGATCCGTTTATGACGGAGTATTTTGCTGAAAACAGCTATGTGGTAGCGCACGGCCGGAATATCGTAAATGTGATTCTGGTCGATTTCCGGGCGCTTGATACGTTCGGGGAAATCGTGGTGATCGGCGTTGCCGGCGTGGGCGTGTACGGGCTGATCAAGCTCGGGAAAAAGATGATTCACAAAGAAGAGGAGACGACTGTATGAATTCCGTAATTCTTAAAACAGCCGCCAGACTGCTTTTCCCGCTTCTGCTGGTGTTCTCCATCTTCCTGTTTTTCCGCGGCCATAATGAGCCCGGCGGTGGATTTATTGGCGGACTTGTAGGCGCATCGGCCTTTGTTCTCTTTGCCATTGCTTTCGGCACGGAAGTAACGCGCAAGCTGCTTCGCATAGATCCGCGTATTCTCATCGGCTGGGGTCTGTTTTTTGCGCTTGTGAGCGGCATCATGTCTATGATGGCCGGGGACGCATTTTTCACGGGTCAATGGATTTTTCCGGTTTTGTTCGGGTCCGAAATTCATTTGGGAACCCCGCTCATATTTGATATCGGTGTTTATCTGGTGGTCGTCGGCTTTACGCTCGCCGTAATTTTTGCACTTGAAGAAGAAAACTGAACCATGGAACCATTATTAGCAATTGTAGTCGGAGTACTGGTTGCATTCAGCGTTTATCTGATGCTTCGCAAAAATCTGGTGCGGGTTGTGATAGGCGTGGTAATTCTCAGTAATGCTGTGAATCTGCTCATTTTTACCCTCGGCCGCCTCGATCGCGGTATCCCGCCCCTCATTCCATTTACCGAAAGTGTGCCGTCAGAAGTATTTGCCAATCCTCTTCCTCAGGCGCTGGTGCTCACCGCCATTGTAATCGGGTTTGGCTTGTTTGCGTTTGCGCTGGTGTTAACCTACCGGGCCTATACCGAAATCGGTACTATAAATGTGGATGACATGAGGATGGCCGAGCCCCCCTACGAAGGCGAGGAACTTCCTGAAACAGCTGTTAAAGGGGAGGAAACCGACTCGTGAGCCATATTCTCATATATCCGCTGCTCATTCCTATTCTGACCGCATCCATTGCGCTCATATTTTTTAAGAGCCGTGTTTTCCAGCGCTGGATAAATGTGCTGGGTTCAGGTTTGCTTTTGGGCTTTTCGGCTTACCTCTTATATATGGTTCAGTCCGATGGAATACAGGTGCTTCAGCCGGGTAACTGGGAAGCCCCCTTCGGCATCACCCTTGTTGCGGATCTGTTTAGTGCGCTGCTGGTTTGTGTAACCGGTCTCAAAGCCTTTGCAATCAGTATTTATTCGCTGGGCGATATGGATGAAAGGCGGGAGTCGTTCGGGTTTCATCCGCTGTATCAAATTCTGATCTTCGGTGTAAACGGAGCATTCCTAACGGGTGACTTGTTTAACCTTTACGTTTGGTTTGAGGTGATGCTCATTACCTCTTTCGTGCTTCTTTCACTCGGCAACCGGAAAACCCAGATCGACGGCGCGGTGAAGTATGTGGTCATCAACCTGCTCTCTTCGCTGATTTTCCTTTCCGGCGTGGGTATTATGTACGGCATTACGGGTACTCTGAATCTGGCGGCTATGGCCGAAGCTCTGCAGGACGGCGAAAATACAGGGCTCGTAATCACGGCATCGATGATGTTCCTGGTTTCGTTCGGGATCAAGTCGGCCGTTTTTCCGCTGTTTTTCTGGCTTCCTGCATCCTATCACACGCCGCCCATCACCGTTACCGCGATCTTCGGAGCCTTGCTTACCAAAGTAGGCGTTTACTCACTGGTACGGGTTTTCACCCTTCTGTTTACGCAGGATATCGGCTACACCCACACCATTCTGCTCTGGATTTCAGTACCGACAATGGTGGTTGGCGTTCTGGGTGCGGCCTCACAGTATGATGTCCGCAAAATTCTGAGTTTTCATATTGTAAGTCAGATCGGCTATATGATTATGGGTCTGGCTTTTTTCACAAAAATTGCGCTGGCCGGCGTCATTTACTATATACTTCATAACATTCTCGCCAAGACGAATCTGTTTTTGGTAGCGGGCGTTGCGCAGAAGTATGTAGGCTCATACCATCTTTCAAAGCTTGGCGGCTTGTATAAAAATTATCCCCTGCTGAGTTCTCTGTTCGCTATTTCAGCGATCTCCCTTGCCGGTCTTCCGCCGCTTACCGGTTTTTGGGCCAAGTACACCGTAATTTATGCGGGATTGGAAGTTCAGGAATGGGTGGTTATCGGTTTTGCTCTTGCCGTAGGTTTGATGACGATGTTCTCCATGACTAAAATCTGGATGGGAGCTTACTGGAGCAAGCTGCCCGACAAAGCGCCCGTTGCTTCCGATCCCGGCTTCAAGCCTGTAAGCGGACTTCACCGGGTAGCCCTGTTGTTCCCCGTGATGTTGATCGCAGCCTTTATCGTCGGGTTGGGTATTTACGGAGAGCCGTTTTTCAGGATTTTGTTTGATGCTGCCGATCAGCTGCTGGATCCATCCATGTATATCGAAGCCGTTCTGAATCCATGAATCAATTTATCATAAATATACTTCTGGCCGTGGTCTGGGCGGCCGTAACCGGAACCATCAGTCTCGGGAATCTGGTCATCGGGTTTATTCTGGGCTATGTGGTAATGCTGGTTGCCGCCCCGGCTGTAGATACGGAACACTACACCCGCCGGCTTCGTCTTGCCGTGTTTTTTATTTTCTATTTTATCAAGGAGCTGGTAGTGTCCAGTATTCGTGTTGCGAAGGATGTCATCAAGCCTTCCTTTAAAATGAAATCGGGTATCGTGGGTATCCCGCTTACCGCTTCTTCCGATTTGGAAAAAACGCTGCTGGCCAACTGCATCTCACTTACGCCCGGTACGCTCAGCGTGGATATATCCGATGACGGCAATACCCTTTTTATCCATGCCATGTACATAGATAATGAAGACGTTGATGCGGTGCGCCGGGAGATAAAAAACGGCATGGAGCGCAAAATACTTGAAATCACCCGCCCCTGAGAGGCTTCGCCGGTAGAGGCACCCCGAAAGAGAAGATCAGGATACAAGGGACGCAGGTTTTCCCGGATTATTTTTAGTTGTATATGACTGTCTTAAAGCGGAGAATTAATCATAAACAAATTCACAGGCTGTAATTCATGCGAAGAGCGGCAAAACCGCCAGAAATGCTTGTTATTTGGCGTAGCTAAAAGTAGGAAAGCAGGAAACTACGCCGGTTGCTTGGAACCTTTTTTGTAATTCTCATTGATCTTCGATCGCTTTTCTTCACCGAGTTTGGACTTTTGCTTTTCCATCAGTCTCCTGAACTCCTTCAACTCCTTATCAGTCCAGGGCTCTGACTTAACAACGAAATCTACTCCTTTAGGTTCTTTAACTATAGCCATGGTTTTAATCCTGAAAATATTTTTTCACAAGCTTCAATGCACTAACGGTTTCAATATACATTCGTTGTCCTTTGAAATGAGTAGCACCAAGTTTGTTATTGTAATGTTCAATTAACGCAGACTTGGAGTCAAAGGTAAAAGACCGGGAGATACCCCTATCGCAAAAGCATTGGAAAATTAAGAATGTACCCCCTGAAGAAACAAAATAAAGAGTTAGATTTACGCTACTAATAACAACACCTATACGCAATGCCCTTCGGTACACTGCGCATCGCCAAACTGTTAACAGCAGGTCA
>PXDL01000005.1 GCA_003566395.1 Balneolia bacterium
TATTTGGTTTTGGCTAATCACATAAAATAATGTGTTCATCGAAATGCTGTTTGTATAAACCTGATAATTGTTTGATTGGGAGAACCTTGTTGTAAAACCAATAGAAAAGCCTAAAATGAATGTTACGAGGTTAGGACTCTATCGGTTCATGGGGTTCTGCTATTCGGTTGGGTTATCAGGTTTGAGACCCGTTTTGCAGTTGCCCGGGATTATCTTTTCACTTCATCAATGGTATAAAATGAAATCGTTTACTCTTTTACTAAGGAAAATTACATATTACTGTACTTTAATCGGCTCGGTAATGGTGGCTGTACCTGCTGCTACAGTTTACGCTCAACAGCCTTTTTTTTCTCATCAAGCGGGATTTTACAGTGAGGGTTTTGAACTAACCGTCGGTTGTCCGGATGAGTATCCGCAGCCCTGGGCAACATTCGACGGCTCCTTCCCCGGTCCGGAAAATCCTAACTCGGTATTGGTCGATTCATCAATTTCAATTGAAGACAGATCAGGAGAGCCGAATGAATTTTCACTTATTCCTCTAAACAATGGAGATGAACACATTCCTGAGTGGCTCCCGCCTCTCGGAGAAGTAGCAAAAGCAACCGTCGTCGGGATTGCATGTGAAAATGAAAACGGTGAAATATCTGAAAAATCTTATCGCACCTACTTTGTGGGATTGGATGATTTTGCTGCCCATGATATCCCGGTAATCTCAATAGTTTCACCACCGGACAGTCTTTTCGGCCATGAACGTGGCATAATGGTACCGGGGGTCAATTATGAGGAGGGTTCATGGAATACCGGAAATTATTTTCAGCGGGGTATAGAGTGGGAAAGGCTCGTGCATATTGAGTTTTTTGAGCCTGGAGGTGAACTTGGCTTTGGTCATTTAGCGGGAATGCGCATACACGGAAATCGTACCAGAGGGAATCCTATGAAAAGTGTACGAATGTATTCCCGATCAGATTACGGAACTTCACGTTTTGAATATCCGATATTTGAAAATCAGCCAATACAGCGTTATAACAGGTTTATCTTGAGAAATTCCGGACAAGATTTTCAAAGTACGATGTTACGTGATGCCATATCTCAGAAGTTTTTCCGCAATCTTAATATTGAAACTCAGGATTACCGTCCGGCTATTAAGTTTCTGAACGGAGAGTTTTGGGGGATTTTCAACATTCGTGAGTTTTATAACCGCCATTACTTTGACAGAGTGCACGATATTGACCGTGATGAACTTGATTACCTAACGTTTGCACATAATCCAACTCCATCAGTAAATGACGGTGATACCGAGGCTTATATAGCAATGCGAGATTATGCGGTTCAGAATGATTTAAGCGAAGTATCGGCGTATAATGAAATTGCGACTATGATGGATATTGAAGATTACATTGATCAGCTTATAATAAACATATACAGCTCTAATAACGACTGGCCACATAATAATCAGCGAATCTTCAGGAAGAGGACTGAGTTTAATCCGGAAGCAGGAGTAAAGGACGGGCGTTTTCGCTGGCTTATAAATGACCTTGATCTCAGCTTTGGTCTTTTTAATAGTGTATCACATAACAACCTGGAGCGAATGTTTACCGACAGCTGGTCAAACGAACTCTTTCTGGCTTTGATGGAGAATGATGATTTTAAGCACTCATTCATAAACAGACACGCAGATTTTATGCATTCATACCTACGGCCGGAGCATGCTCACGGAATTATTGATGCCGCAGCCGCACGAATTGAAGCCATCATTCCGCTGCATGTTGAGCGCTGGCAATATCCCTCTTCGATATCATCATGGGAAAACAGGATAAACTCATTCCGAAACTGGATTAGCAACCGGCCTGAAGTAATGAAACAGCAGCTGGTAGACCAGTTTGAACTTAGCGGTACGGCTGCATTTACATTAAATATCAATGAACAAAATGCCGGAATCATCAAGCTTAACTCAATTGAAATTTCAGGTGATACGGACGGTATTATTAGTACACCTTACCCTTTTGAAGCGGAGTACTTTGCCGGCATTCCGGTAAGACTTGAAGCGATCCCGAATGCAGGCTTCAGTTTCGACCACTGGGAAGGCATGGATAGCCAGGAGCCGGTAATCACTGTTGACCCCGCCGAGCTGGATAATCTTAAAGCTGTGTTCGTTCCGGAGCCATTTGAAGGGGATGAAATGAACCCGGTTGCATGGGATTTTTCTGAAGGTGATTACGTATTTGATTTTTGGGACGCAATGGAACCGGAGGGAAGTTTTCCTGAAAGCATGGTTTTTCAGCAGTCTTCAATCACCGATCCGCAGCTTCAGGATGAAATGACTTCACCATACCATGTGCCGGAAGACGAATACCATGGAGATGACGAGGACAGTATCGGGTTCCCGTATAACTTAACGCGCAGAACCCGAATCAACGGGCTTGGCGATCGCGGGATATCATTTATTAATACAGGAAGAGGCCGCGATCTTGGTGCAGCGGTACTCGCAATTGATACGCGGGAGGCGGAACAGGTTTCCGTGTCTTTCAGGGCCGGAACCGAAACGCCGAACAGCAGGGTGTACGGTCTTAGGCTCCAATACCGCGTGGGGACGCTTGGTAGTTTTCAGGATGTTCTGAAAGATGGCGAGCCGGTGGAGTATATCCGGAACAGCACGCAGGGGCACTCCGTCTTTTTTGAGAATATCCGGCTGCCGGAAGAAGCTGCAGGATTTCCATATGTACAAATTCGCTGGAAATACCATCATATTGAGGGTGCAAGCGGTCCAAGAGCTGAACTTTCGTTAGGCGATGTGCTTGTTACCGATGAAGTAATCGTTTCAGCAGATGATGAAAATTCGGGCCGGTTGCCGGAAACGTTTCAGCTTGATCAGAACTATCCCAACCCTTTCAATAACGAAACGGTCATCAAATTTACACTCCCTGAAGATGCCGATATTTTGGTGGAAGTATATAATGTTACGGGACGCCGGGTCGCTGTGTTGGCCGATGGAAATTTCAGGGCCGGAGAGCATCACCTGAGATTTGACGGAAGCAGGCTGTCAAGCGGTATGTATTTATATCGTCTTATCGACAGGAAGAGCGGCACCCAAATTAACCGTAAAATGCTCTTGTTAAAGTAAAAAGCGTTGATATAAAAAAGGGACGGAGAATCATCCGTCCCTTTCAGGTGCATATAATGCGTAATTGCCTGTTACTTGATGAGCATCATTTTTTTCGTCTGGGAGAAGCCGTCTGATGTAA
>PXDL01000408.1 GCA_003566395.1 Balneolia bacterium
CGTTCAGCCTGGGGAGATTTTATCGCCGGTAACCCGGAGCGGGTTAAAAAATAAACACCGATCTTATACCTGATACATGTAGATGATAGCTTATCTGAAAGGAGTACTCACTGAAAAACATGCTGGACACGTGGTTATAGAATGTGGGGGCGTGGGCTATATGGCCGGGGTAAGAGGTTACACCCTGTCGGCCCTGCCGCCGACCGGCACAGAGATGCGTATGGAGATTTACCATCATCGCACCGAAGCCGATGAAAAACTGTTCGGATTCGCAGAAGAGGAAGAGAAGCGCTTGTTTGAAAAACTCATTACAGTGAAAGGGGTGGGCCCGAAAGTTGCGCTTGGAGTGCTCTCGGGAATGTCGCCGAAGCGGGTGGCCGATGCCATTCGTTCAGCCCAGGTTAAAGCCTTGTCGGCCGCACCGGGCATCGGTAAAAAAACGGCCGAACGTATTGTCCTTGAGCTGGCCGATAAACTACCCGCCGGGGATTCGGGTTCAGGCCGGGCGGGAGAGAGCCGGGGAGGAACCGGATCTGATGCCGTGAACGAAGCCGTTTCAGCGCTCGAAGCCCTGGGATACAAGCGCAGTGCTGCCGAGAAAGCCGTTCAGGATTGCCTCAAAGAAGACGGCGTTAACGAATCGAGGGTACAGGATTTGATTAAAGCGGGCTTGCAAAGGCTCTCAAGATAAATCCGTGGGCAGGGCGAAACGCCACTGATCATAACAATTTCTTAACCCTCACGGATTCTTATTTAAAGCAGAGATGCGTAATATATGTAAATAGTAAAGATTCGGGTTCCGGGCGTTATGCCGGTATCGGCAATCAGCGTCTAACGTCTCAAAATGCCGGTTTGATTATTTGTATCTATCTGCGTTCAGAGCTTGTGAAAAGATGAATTACAACCGCATAAATGCTTGATTCCGGTCTTTCTATCTCATCTCCATCAAAACATACTTCTTCCGCTTTGCCAAAAGAAACCCTGCTGGTAGTTGATGATGAACAGGATCTCCTGGAACTCATCGCCTACAATCTGAAGAAAGAAGGCTACAACGTACTCACCTGTGATAACGGCCGGGAAGGTATCGCCCTGGCAAAAGAACACCATCCGGATCTCATCCTGCTCGATATCATGATGCCGGACATGAACGGAATTGAGGTTTGCAGGGAGCTAAAAAACGATTCGGAGCTGCGCCATACGCCCATTGTTTTTCTGACGGCCAAAGTTGATGAAAAAATTGAAGTTCAGGGCCTTGACCTCGGCGCCGACGACTATCTTTCAAAACCCATCAGCACGAGTAAACTCAAAAGCCGGCTTAAAGCCGTTCTAAGACGGTACCGCGATGCTGAAAAGCCCGGAGCCGTGCTGCACGTTCATGACCTGATGATCGATCGGGACCGCTATATTGTGAGCGACGGTACGAAAGAGCATCAGCTTCCCAAAAAAGAGTTCGAACTGCTTTATTATCTTGCCGGACGTAAAGGCAAAGTGCTTGACCGCCAAACCCTGCTCAATGAAGTTTGGGGTAATAATATTTATGTGATCGACCGGACCGTGGATGTTCATATCCGCAAAATAAGAGAGAAAATCGGTGATGAGTACATCGAAACCGTCAAGGGAGTCGGCTATCGCTTTCGCCGGTAACAGCGACTTTTACGGAGTATTTCTGAGATGATGATCCTTGCCCTTAAAGCAGCTGCAAGCACGGCCCTGCCGGTTGCAATTCTTGTGGGATGTGCAGCCTATCTGTCGGCCGGACTGAGCGGGTTTGAGGTGTTTTGGCTTGTGCTTCTGACGGGGGGGATAACATTCGGCGTCTGCTACACGGCCTGTCACATCCTGCTGGCGCGGCGGATTCGCTATATACGTGAACTGATGAAAATTATATCGGAAAAACAGTTCGAAAAACTTTCTGAAGTCAGGCCTACCGGAAAAGACGAACTGGACAGGCTCATTTTGGATTCATCGGAAGCCGCTCTGACCATCGAGAAAGAATTTTACCGGCTCATGAAGCTCGAGAACTACCGAAAAGATTTCATCGGAGATATTTCTCACGAGCTGAAAACACCCATATTTGCCATTCAGGGGTTTGTGGAAACCCTGCTTGAAGGAGCCCTGGAAGATGAAAGCGTGAACCGGCACTTTCTTTCCAAAACCATGAAAAATGTAAACCGGCTTACGATCCTGACAAGCGACCTTATGGAAATTGCCAAGTTGGAAACCGGTGAACTCAAATCCCACATTCAGCCTCTTTATATATCGGATTGTGTGAGTGAGGTACAGGATACGCTTCAGTATAGGGCTGCGGAGGAAAACATCACCCTTGAAATACATGTGGAAGACAACCGCCTTCGGGTCTGGTCGGACCGGAATCAGCTCCGGCAGGTGCTGGTGAATTTGGTTGAAAACGGAATCAAATATAACAGAACCGGCGGGCGTGTGAAGCTGACTGTGAGCAGAAACAAAAAACATGACGGAAAAATATGCGTGGCGGTGGAAGACACCGGAATCGGGATAGCCCCGGAACATCTCTCCAGAGTGACCGAGCGCTTTTTCCGGGTAGATAAATCCCGATCCAGGGTTAAAGGGGGAACAGGTCTGGGACTTTCTATCGTCAAACATATTCTTGAATCTCACGGGTCGGAATTGAAGGTGGAAAGCCGCCCGGGTGAAGGGTCCCGCTTCAGCTTTTGCCTCAAAAATGCGGACAGCGTTTCGGCTTAGCCTTTATAATTGCTACATTGCAGGGTATAAAAACAGGGAGACGGCACTTAGTTTTTGTCCGGCCCTGCATCTGCTGACCATCTGATATTCATTATTTATGAGATTTGCTGTAATCATGGCCGGAGGCTCCGGCACTCGTTTCTGGCCGAAAAGCCGGAAGCGAAAGCCCAAACAATTTCTGCGCCTTATTGGTGAAGAAACCATGCTTCAGACAACGGTAAGCCGGATTAGCGGCATGGTGCCCGAAGAGCAGATTTTGATTGTTACCAATGAGGATTATATCGGGCTGGTAAAGGAACAGCTTCCGGGGCTGCCCGCTGAAAATATCATCGGTGAGCCGGTCGGTAAAAACACGGCTCCGGTCGTAGCTGCCGCCGCAGCCCTTATCCGCGAACGTGATCCCGAAGCTTCTATGGCCGTACTGCCCTCGGATCACTATATACGGGATACGGAAACCTACCTTCAGGTTCTGGATGCTGCTTTCCGCAAAGCTGAATCAGGAGA
>PXDL01000338.1 GCA_003566395.1 Balneolia bacterium
AATTTTTGAATCAGTAATTATCCGTAAACTCAATTTATAACAACCAAAGATCAATTTTTCAATGAACAAGCCCTTAGCTCAAACTACAGACAACGCCTACCTCAAAATGGATCTGCTGCGCTTTACCACTGCGGGAAGTGTGGATGACGGGAAAAGTACGCTGATCGGGAGGCTTCTTTTTGATTCGAAATCCATCTTTCAGGATCAGATGGATCAGATTGAGAGCTCGAGCAAGCTGCGCGGAGAAGAGGGGGTGAATCTGGCTTTGCTAACCGACGGACTCCGGGCCGAGCGGGAACAGGGCATCACCATTGATGTGGCCTATCGCTATTTTGCCACGCCGAAGCGGAAATTTATTATAGCCGATACTCCGGGCCATATTCAGTACACAAGAAATATGGTCACCGGAGCCTCCACCGCCGATCTCGCCATTATTCTTGTTGATGCCCGAAAAGGAATACTTACCCAGTCTCGCAGGCATGCATTTATTTCTTCATTACTTCAGATTCCTCACGTGGTGGTAGCTATCAACAAAATGGATTTGGTTGATTACAGTCAGGAGCGCTATGAGGAGATTGTGTCCGACTTCAGACAGTTTGCAGGCCGACTTGAAGTGGACGACATCACCTATATCCCGATGTCGGCGTTGATTGGGGACAATATCGTAAACAAAGGAGAGAATATGCCGTGGTACGACGGTGGGACCCTACTCCATCATCTTGAAAATGTGAAGGTTGGGTCGCGTCGTAACCAGATCGACTTCCGGTTTCCGGTACAGTATGTGGTGCGTCCTAACCAAGATTTTCGCGGTTATGCCGGCACGATTTCATCGGGCGGAATTCGCAAAGGAGAGGAAGTGGTTGTGTTACCGTCCAGGCTCAAATCCAGAATTAAATCGATCAACTCTTTTGAAGAAGAGCTGGAGCATGCCAAGGCCGGTGACGCCGTTGTTCTTTCGATAGAGGATGAAATTGATATCAGCCGCGGAGATATGATTGTGCGCACCCAGAACGTACCTCATATTGCATCGGAAGCAGAAGCCTATATTTGCTGGATGAATGAATCTCCGATGGAGCTCAATAAAAACTACATCATACAGCATACTACCCGAACAACTCAGGCCTATGCGTCTGTACTGACCTATAAAATCGATATCGACACGCTTCACCGGAAAGAAGCCGAGACTCTGGAACTGAATGAGATCGGCAGGGTTAAGATCAAGACCGCACAGCCGATTTTTTATGATCCGTATAACTCAAATAACTTTACCGGCAGTTTTATCCTGATTGATCCGTCCACAAATATTACAGTAGGGGCCGGTATGCTTCGCGGTATTACCACAACGGATCGTCTCGATAAGGAAGAAAAACAGCCTGTGACGAAAAATGTAGTTTGGGAACCGTGGAATATTCCGCGCGCAGAGCGGGAGAAACGAAACGGCCACAAAGCCGGCGTTTTCTGGCTTACGGGCATTTCGGGAGCAGGTAAAAGCACGATCGCCCGGAAACTCGAGCGTCAATTATGGGAAGAAGGCAAGCAGACGATTGTACTCGATGGAGATCAGGTACGTCATGGCCTCAACGGTGATCTCGGATTCAGCGACAAAGACCGTAAAGAAAATATACGCAGGGTAGCACAAACAGCGCGTTTGTTCCTGGAACACGGTAATATTGTGATCTGTACATTTGTGTCACCTTTTGCAGCCGACAGGGAAATGGCCCGGAAAATTATCGGGGAAGCCGATTTTAAGGAAATTCATGTTCACTGCGATTCTGATACCGCTCAAGAACGTGATCCCAAAGGTTTGTATGCCAAAGCCAGGTCGGGCGAGATCAAAGGGCTGACAGGTTTTGACGCTCCGTACGAAGCCCCGGCCAAACCCGTACTGGAGCTGAACACCACAAAAGTTTCCGTGGATGATGCTGTCCGTGCTCTGAAAGATTTGGTTCAACCCTAAAGCCGAATCCCGGAGCGCTGAAACGCCATCGAAAGTATTCTGAGGTTTATTTACGAGTTACTGTTGCCGTCATCGCAGCTCATTATTTTATTGCTTGGAGGCCTCATTTGCCTTTTTGCCGGCTGGTACACCTGGGCGAAACGAATTGCCGGAGTCATGATCGTGCTCTGGCTGCTCTATGCTACGCCTTTTGCGGCCGATAATCTGACAGACCGGCTTGAAAACGCGTATCCGGTTCTAAAAGGTGAAGTGCTTGAGGAGTTGTTGGAAAGGATAGAAACCGAAGAAAAAACGCCTTATATCATTGTTCTTGGAGCCGGAACCACCGCAGATCCCCGACTGGACTACACACACATGCTTAGCCGGAACGTGATGATGCGACTGGTGGAGGCCGTCCGGCTGTATCAATATATGCCGGGATCGGTAATTGTAACTTCAGCGGGAACAACTGGGGACATTTTGGCGCAGGCCGAGGTGCTCAGAAGGGCGGCACTCAGGCTGGGTGTGGATCCTGATCGTCTTCAGATTCAGGATGAACCGAGGAATACATGTGAAGAAGCCCGTGCCTTTGCCCGTGAACGCGAGCCTGGAACATTGGTCATCATTTCAACGGCGGCCCACCATCAGCGCCGGGCAATGATGTTATTCAGAAATCAGGGCATGAACCCGATTGCAGCACCCGCTTCTTTTGTTAATACCTATTCTGCATCCGAAGAACGAAACCGGACAAAATGGAAACCGAATCTGAGAAATGTTAATAAGCTGGAAAAGATTATTAAAGAGTATGTAGGATATTGGTGGGGACAAAGGTGTTGAGACGAATTCCGCACTTGAACTTCTGGGCTGCTATTAAAACTCAAATATTGAACCACGAAAGGTACAAAGGTACGAAGTATGTTGGGTATTGGTCGGGGCAGGGGTGTTAAAGAGGCAGTTAATGCGTCGGAATGATGAAAAGTAGAATTAAACATATAATATCATAGCTGTCCAAAACGATTTGAAATTTGGGAAATACCAGCTCGTCCGGCTGTTTAGGACAGATTATATCGATTTTTGGAAATCAATCCCCCCACTCAAATAAACTCATCTGTATGGGGGGCGTTTCATCAACGGTTTCTGGTGGTTTAAAGGGCTCGTTCAGCAGTTTTTGCAAATCAAACTTCACGAACAGGTTTACCCGAAGAAAGGCGACCATATTGGACAAACACCAGCCATAGGTTGCGATGGCCTTCATGTACTTCAAGATCAGGATCGTAATCA
>PXDL01000129.1 GCA_003566395.1 Balneolia bacterium
GCGTTACTCATGCCAATACAAACCATACCGATTATTCCATCAGATGCGGAAACATCGGGTACTCCATTATCTGTCAACTCCAGTTTAAGGCCCTTATACGTAAGCGGCGCCTGGGAATCCGAACTATTTTTATGAATCGGATACGGGATGTCCGTATCAAGCTCAGGTTCTGCTTCAGACTCGCTGCTATTCACCGTACAAGCGAAAAGAGATGTTACCAGGCAGACAATTACTATTGATGCACAATACTTCATTGAAAACGGATATGTAAGGTTTGAAAATGCGTAAAGGTATGGCAGCTAAACGGCGGGATGACAAGCCCTTCATGACCCCTAATCCTGAAGCCGCCCGGTTGAACCGGTGAATATGACACAAAATTTGAACGTTTTCCTCATTCGACAATATCCTTCAAATATACATCCAATGCATCTTTAAACTCTTCCGGCTTGTCAATCCAGGCATTGTGGCCTGCATTTTCCAAAACCGTGAGTTCGCCATTTTTTGAATCCCGGATAATACCTTCCCAAACGATAGCTTTTGGATCAATAAAATCCGAATCCCCGATGATTACTCTTATAGGTATATCTGCGCTTACAAAAGCCGTTGACTTGCGTAAAGTTCGGGTCCGCATTATTTCCGGGTCAACATTGTTCTGAAGATTCTCGAACACATCCGGATTAAAGAAAGCATTTCGAACAAGCGGCCAGTTGTCCGGGCTTGCCGTATTCCAGGCAGCATACTCAATACGACGCCTGATTGACCTTTCCCTATCTGACAGGCTATCAGTATTTTGAAGATCCATTTCCCCGGTTTTTTTCTCAATTTGTGAATTAATATGATTCTGCAGGCTGTCAACCTCAGTCCGGTGAATTTGAATTAATTCAGCAAGCGCTTCATTCGTTGATTCTGAAAAGGCATCAGCGTGTAAAAAGCTTAATGGAGGTGCCATCAAAATTATACCATTCACATGTTGAGGTTTAGTACCTAAATAATCAAGGACGATGTTTGATCCATTTGAATGGGCTAAAAGATTAAGCTTATCGAGTTCTAACTGCTTTCTGAGATGGTCCAGATCATTAATAAAATTCTCGAATGTTATCGTACTGTCAGGAGCTTCGGATCGCAGAGAGCCTCTTTGATCGTACAATATGAACCGGTACTCCTCTGATAAAGGAAGTAACAAATCCACGAGATAGGAATGTTCGGCTCCGTACCCTCCGTGAAGTACTACTACCGTTTTTCCAGGATCGGGATTAGTTCCGATCTCAAGTACATAGTGCATGACCTTATCATCGGTTTCCATCCACCAAAAGTTCGAGTTTTCAGGAAGAAACTGGCCATAACCCGGAGATCCAAAAGGTGCAATAAGGATAAACACCAATAAAAAAATGGCTTTAGGGTCGCTTCGCTCCCAATTGTGAATGGTGAATTTTGAATTGTGAAGAAATTGCGCAAAGAAAATTAGTGACATAAGCTATAACTGTCTTATTTGTAGCTTCAGATTGTCTATTGATACCGTACTCTGTAACCGGCCCTAGCCAAAGCTTGTTACAGTTGCCCTAAGGAGTTGAAATCAGGGCCATTCGTGCGTTTTCATAATCTAATATGATCCTGTAATCCCGTAGTATTCGCATACCAATTGTGCCGAGGTAGTAAGGGTTTGATAAACCGCCGCCTGTCTCTTCGAAGAAATTCGCTTCAAAATCGTGGTGAACGTACGGGCCAATTTCCAAGGTGTCTATACGTCCACGCTGAACTCTTACCTGCCCGCCTACTCCGCCGGCCCCGACCTCCCGGGTTCGGCGGTTTTCAAGAAGATTGTGGTCTGCAACTGCCTGAGAGTGAATTCCCAAAGCTCCTGTACCGTCACCCGTATCGAGCACAAATAAACCATTGTGGCCTTCCAGCTTACCTTCTACGGCCGGAGTGCCGTCATCAACGATCATGGGAAGCCATGTGACACCTTCATCCTCGTATTCCGGGACTTCATAAAAGGCAGCCTGACCACCCTCAACATCAATTTCGACAATCGATCTGCTGAAAATGCCGCTGCCGATGATTCCGGCTATGGGTTCATCAAATATCTGATCGAGAAACGACAAATCCAGTGCCGAAACGAGATAATCCCGGATAGTCAACGGACCGACGCTGAATTGATCGGCCCGATGAAATGTGGCGCTCTCGGGTCCACCTACTCCGAGCAGGTCCATCTTCCCTATCGTCTCGATACCCAGTTTCTCCACAAATCTGTTATCCAGAACACTAACCCCTGCCCCGGTATCAAGAAAAAACCAGGCCGGGTCGGAATTATTTACAGAGGCCTGAACCATCAAGTGTCCCCTCCAGCTACGCCGCAGATCTACAACCGCATCACGACCGACATCAAAAAAGAAATCTTTATTCTGCTTGAGGCGGGTCCTTAGCTGATCCCGGACGGGCTGATTGTTCGCTTTACGTTCGGTAATCCGTGTTTGCGAGGTTACGCCGTCACTATCTGTAATCTCTATATATGAAGGTAACCATGGTGACTGATCATCAAACCTTCCTTCAAACCGAAAAACCTCTTCACCCTCCCAGGAATGGCTCACCCACTTCACAGGAAGATAGGTCTCGGCATCAATAGATATTACCCCCCTGCTGTAACTATCTAACAGCTGATAATAAAGCAGATGATCTGAATTTTCATCGGACTCCAAATTCCACCGGAAAGGAGCATTTTCCAATAACCAAGCATGGCTAAGCACATAGCCTGACAAACGTGATCTTGATGTTTCATTTGGCCCGGCTTTTCGGGTGATGCCGTCCATAAATTTCACGTAGTAGTCAGTAGCATCATAACCGAAAGCATATTCTATCGGCCCCTGAATTGCGGTAAACCAGGCATCCTCTTCGCTGTTTATGGCAAAAACATACCGGCCCGGATTTCCCATGAACTCTGTTTCACCTTCAATGCTGAAGTCAATTATTGAGGTAGATGTAATCCCTATTGCATCCCGGACGCGGTCTAAAAGGTGTGATATTTCCTCATTTTCTTCTTCGGCGTAGAAATCCATTTCAGCATAAATTGCAGAGTCTTGTCTTTGAGTGTCAGCACAGCCAACGTTAAACATAATCAAGAAGACAAATCCAATGTGTTTGATTTCTATCATTTTCATTTCAAATACGACTTATCTCAATTGGGATAATTTCCGATTTCGATTTATACGGGGATGAA
>PXDL01000266.1 GCA_003566395.1 Balneolia bacterium
CAGAATTGCTTTTTTGGGATGCCTAAATCCTGATAAATAAGGATATAGTTGTAGTTTAAGGGGTTGCGAATGTGATTCGATTCGCGTATGCTAATCAGATAATCGAATATTAATGTATGATTTAGATTTTATCTAAATAGCAATTAAGCTATATTCTAATATCAATATCAGATATAGATTTTTAGCCATGCAATTTCTCTCTTTAGGTACTCAATACGCCCTTACTGCACTGATTGCACTTAGCCTTGAAGGCAAAGGGAAAGCTGTGTCGGCTTCTAAGCTTGCCGAGCCGCTAAACAGCCCCGGTACGTATCTGAGCCAAATGCTCAGCAAACTTATAGCTCCGGGAATTATAGGGTCGCGGAGAGGAATCAACGGCGGCGTTTTTCTGGCCAGGGATCCCTCTCAAATTTCGCTCTTTGATATTGCAACCGCCATTGAGGGGGATGATTTTTTTAAAACCTGTTTTCTGGGTATAAGCGGATGCGGCGATATCGAGCCGTGCCCGTTTCACGAGGAGTGGGGCAAAAAACGCGGCAATGTAGAACACTGGCTCAAGACCACCATGCTTAGTGAAATAGCTGAAGATACCTCTTCGGTACTCTCCAAAGGGCATTTCCGGTTCGAACGAACTAAAAAATCCTGATTTTATGGCTGCACATGTCTGCTGATTTACTCACAAAAACTACTTGCGCACATTGCGGAGATACCTGCGATGAAGAGCTGATTAAGAGCAGGGAGCACTCCTTCTGCTGCCACGGCTGCAAAACCGTTTTTGAGCTTCTCGAAGACAGCGGGCTTTCAGGATATTACGAGATGGAAGAAAACCGGCCGGGAATCTCGATGCGCCGGTCGAAAAAATCACAACATTTTTCGCATCTCGATGATCCGGCGGTGATGCATAAACTCCTGGATTATCAGGATGAGAAACAGGCGCGCGTAACGCTGAACATCCCCCAAATCCATTGCAGTTCCTGTATTTATCTGCTTGAGAATCTGCATAAAATAGAACCGGCTGTGCGTACGGCCGAAGTTTTTTTCGATCGCCGCGAAGTGGCCGTCCATTTCAATATTGAAGAGTTGCCGCTGAGCAAGCTTGCGGCCTTGCTTAGCAGTATCGGTTATGAGCCTGATTTCAGCCTGAATCACCTGAGCGGAAAACAGGAACGCAGTAACAACCGTCCGCTGCTGTTGAAAATCGGGATAGCCGGTTTCGCTTTCGGCAATATCATGCTTTTCAGTCTTCCGGAGTATCTGGCAGGACCGGGCGGCATCGATCAGCAGTTTTTACGTCTGTTCGGAGGGTTGAACATCATCCTCGCGCTGCCGGTGTTTCTTTACAGCAGTCTGGATTTTTTCAGGCCCGCTCTGGCAAGTATGCGTCAGAGACAGTGGCGAATGGATATTGCCATCTCTCTGGGCATCATTGCCATGTTTACGCGCAGCCTGTACGAGATACTGTCGGGTTACGGGGTCGGCTACATGGACTCCTTTACCATGCTGGTTTTCTTTTTACTGGCGGGGCGGCTTTTTCAACAGAAAACTTACGAAAGCCTCTCATTCGAGCGCGATTTCAAGGCCTATTTTCCGCTTTCGGTCATCCGCATAAACGCGCAGGGTGAAGAGGAGAGCGTAGCGGCCAACCGGCTCGAAACCGACGACACCATCGTAATCCGCAACGGGGAACTGATTCCCGCCGATTCCGTGCTTTTGGATGACGGCGGTAGTTTCGACTACAGTTTTGTAACCGGTGAGTCGGAGCCGGTAAAAATACGCAAGGGTGAACTGGTATATGCAGGCGGCAGGAATGTAAAGACTTCGGCTCGTTTCCGGACCATCAAACCGGTTTCAAGCAGTTACCTTACGCGTTTATGGAACAGCGAAGCCTTCCGTAAACCTCGGCCCGAAAGTCTTTACTCCGCGTCGGCACGCTTCAGCCGGTATTTTTCGCCCGGTGTTATCGCTATCGCCTTACTTGCGGCTGCCTACTGGCTTCCGGGGGAGCCGGGGCTTGCCATTAACGCCTTCACCGCGGTGCTGATCATTGCTTGTCCGTGTGCGCTGGCGTTGTCGGCTCCTTTCACCCTTGGCTGGGCGACCAAAGTTCTCGGAAAAAACCGGGTTTACCTTAAAAACGCCGGCGTAACCGAACAGTTCGCCGTTGTGGACAGCATCGTTTTCGATAAAACGGGTACGCTCACCCACAGGGATGAATCCGAAATTCAGTTCCGGGGCAGAAATCTTGAAGCACAGGAGCAGCGGCTGATTTTATCTGCCCTGCATGAGAATACGCATCCGCTTGGCAGAGCCGTCTATACGGAGCTGAAAAAAAGCTACCCGGGTTTTTCATCTGAACGAATCATTAAACCCGATGCATACCGGGAAGCCGCCGGAAACGGTATAGAAGCCGTGATTGGGGAGCACACCATTCGGGCAGGTTCGGCTTCCTGGATCGGCGTGGAAGAGCAGGCCGATACCTCCGCCCGGGCCTCACGTATGTACATTTCTATCGACGGATTGGTGCCCGGCTATTTTGAAATAAGCAGCCGCTACCGGGATGGAATCGGACAGCTGGTTTCCGGCCTGCGGGATTCAATCGGATCGGACGTTTATCTTCTTTCCGGAGATAACGACAAGGAGAAAGAACACCTCACGCCGGTTTTCGGCGATGCCGGGCGGCTTCGGTTCAACCAGAGTCCGCACGACAAGCTGGCCTTTGTGGAAGAGCTTAAAAAAGACCACCGGGAAGTGCTCATGATAGGGGACGGTCTGAATGATGCAGGTGCGCTGAGGAGCAGTACGGTGGGTATTTCTCTGGCCGAAGACACCAGCAGCTTTACCCCGGCCAGTGATGTAATCATGGAAGCCGGGTCGCTAAAGCTGCTTGACCGAGTGCTTGCCTATTCCAAATCTGCAAAAAAGATTATCTATATAAGTTTCTTTATTTCCGTGCTCTACAACATCGTGGGACTTTCTTATGCGGTAACCGGCACCCTTTCTCCCCTGATCTGTGCGATCATCATGCCCCTGAGCTCGGCTTCTGTCATCTTATTCACAACCACCGCCACGCATTGGGCTGCATGGCGCAAAGGACTTCGAACATGAGTGTAATGTATCTGCTTATCGCCTTCAGCCTGCTCCTTGCCACCGGTTTTCTGCTGGCTTTTATCTGGGCAATGCGGGACGGTCAGTACGAAGATAAATATACGCCTTCGGTGCGCATCCTGTTTGACGATGAGCCGGGGCAGGACAAGAATGTTCAATCCGAAACACATCAAAAAAAATCACAACATCCTTCAAAAAAACATAAACATGGCAACTGAAACCTTTTATTACGACAATAAAATTGTCCGCAATTTTGCAATTGCTACGGCGATTTGGGGAATAATAGGTATGCTGGTCGGCTTGATTATTGCAATCAAGTTGTTTGCTCCGGACTTCCTCGGGTTTATTCCCGAGCTGTCGTTCGGACGGCTGCGTCCGCTGCATACCAATGCCGTAGTATTTGCCTTTGCCGGCAACGCGATATTCCTGGGGGTCTATTATTCGCTTCAACGACTTTGTAAAAGCCGGATGTGGAGTGATACGCTCAGTAACATCAACTTTTGGGGCTGGCAGGCAATAATCGTATCGGCGGTCTTCACTCTTCCGCTCGGGTACACCCAAAGCAAGGAATATGCCGAGCTGGAATGGCCGATTGCGATAGCCATCGCGATCGTCTGGGTCGTTTTCGGCCTGAATATGATGATGACCATTTACAACCGCAGAGTGAAGCACATGTATGTAGCCATCTGGTTCTACATTGCAACCTTTGTGACTGTTGCTGTGCTTCACATAGTAAATAACCTTGTTCTTCCGGTAGATATGCTCAAGAGTTATTCCATGTTTGCAGGTGTACAGGACGCACTGGTGCAATGGTGGTACGGGCATAACGCGGTTGCCTTTTTCCTTACCACGCCGTTTTTAGGCTTCATGTACTATTTTATCCCGAAAGCAGCGAATCGTCCGATTTTCTCCTACCGTTTGTCTATTGTTCACTTCTGGGCGCTCATTTTTATCTATATCTGGGCGGGTCCGCATCACTTGCTCTATACAGCCCTTCCGGGTTGGGCTCAATCACTTGGCGTGGTGTTTTCGGTGATGCTTATCGCTCCGTCCTGGGGTGGTATGATCAACGGCTTGTTCACCCTGAGGGGAGCCTGGGACCGGGTGCGTAAAGACCCGGTGCTTAAATTTCTGGTGGTGGGTGTTACCGCCTACGGTATGGCAACTTTTGAAGGCCCGATGATGTCGTTCAAGAGCGTCAATGCCATCACCCATTATACCGATTATGTGATTTCGCACGTGCACACAGCGGCTTTGGCATGGAACGGCGGTCTTACCTTCGCCATGCTCTATTTCATTATTCCGCGGATTTTCAACACGAAAATCTGGAGTATGAAGATGGCCAATTTCCATTTTTGGGCGGCCACTATGGGTATGGTTATCTATGTGATTCCGATCTACTGGGGCGGCATCACTCAAAGTCTGATGTGGGCCGAGTTTACCGAAGTAGGTACGCTGCAGTACCCGAACTTCATGGAAACCGTAACGCATCTTATTCCGATGTATATCGCGCGCACGGTGGGTGGCGGATTGTATATTGTGGGAATTCTGGCCGGCACATATAACCTGTACCGAACCATGAAATCCGGTAAGCTTATTGCCGATGAAAAAGCCGAAGCACAGATTAGTGTGGTTCAATCGGCTGCGCGGAAAGAAAGCACCTTCCACCGCTGGCTCGAATCCAAGCCGACTTTATTTACTGTGCTAACGACCATCGCCATTCTGATCGGTGGAATTGTGGAATATGTTCCGACAGCACTTATCAGCTCTAATGTGCCCACCATCGAAAGCGTGCAGCCCTATACGCCGCTGGAGCTTGAAGGGCGCGACATTTACATCGCCGAAGGTTGTGTGGGATGCCATTCGCAAATGATTCGTCCGTTCCGGCATGAAACCGAACGCTATGGTGAATATTCCAAGGCCGGAGAGTTTGTGTATGATCGGCCGTTCCTGTGGGGTTCTAAACGTACGGGACCGGATCTCCATCGTGTGGGCGGGAAATACCCGGATTCATGGCATTTCATGCACTTCATGGAGCCGAGATCTACATCGCCGGGTTCCATTATGCCGGCTTACCCTTGGCTCGCAACACAACGTGCGGGCGTGGAGTCAATTCCTGCAAAAATACGCACGCTCCAGCGTTTGGGTGTGCCTTATGCCGACGGATTTGATCAGCAGGCAATCGACCATTACCGCAACCAGGCCGAGGGTATAGCTGAAGGACTTGCGGGAAGCGGCTTCGATGTGGACTGGGACAGCCAGATGGTGGCCATGATCGCCTATATGCAGCGTCTCGGTACCGATATTGAGGCACGTGCCGAAGAAGACCGGGCCTCCGTAGTTCCGCTAAAAACGGATGACGAGACCCCGGAATCCCCAACAGCAAGCAATCCTTAACCTCCGGAGATGATTTGATATGGCACGAAATGTAATGGAAACCATTCAGGGGATTGAAATTTTCCCCCTGATCTCGCTCGTGATTTTTGTAGGCTTCTTTGTGCTCATGCTCACTTATGTGATGACCATGAGCAAAGGCAAGGTGGAAGAGCTTGAAAATATGCCGCTTCTGCCCGATTCCGAAGCCGATGATTTGTTCACCCCGGACTCCAAGGAAAAGAGGAACTGAGTATGTCTGAGAACACCGATAAACCCGAAAAAGATACCGACAAAAACCTGATTCTTGATGATGAGCGGGATTTGCTCATGGATCATGAATACGACGGAATACAGGAGCTGGACAACAACATGCCGCCCTGGTGGCTGTACGGGTTCTACTTCACCATTGTGCTTTCCGTCGTGTATCTGCTTTACTACGAGGTCACCGGTTGGGGACCTTCGCAGGAGGAGGAGTACGAGATGGAATTGGCAGCCGCTGCCGAACGCTACGGAGTTGATCCCGATGCACCGGTTTTCGATTTTGCCGAAGCCGAATTAATGATGGATACGGCAAGTCTGGAGCGTGGCCGTGAGCTGTTTACCGGGGCTGCAAACCAGTGTGCTACCTGCCACGGACAGCAGGGGCAGGGCCTTGTTGGTCCCGACCTGACCAACGAATACTGGAAACACGGCTGTGATTTCCAGTCTGTGATTACCAGCATACGGGAAGGATTTCCCAGCCGTGGAATGCCTCCTTATGGCACAACCAGGGCAATTGAGGGTGAAGATGTGGTGAAACTGGCCAGCTACATTATCTCGATTCGCGGAACTGAACCTTCCGGAGCGAAGGCGCCTGATATGTCCCGCTCGGTTCGGTGCGAAGAAGAAGTTCCCGAAGATTCACCCGCAGAATAAACTTCGATCCGTGCCGGTATCCCGGTCAAAGTGATTGGGATACCGGTTAAGGGTTCAAGATTTAAACTCACTTTTTAAGATCATTGTAAGCAGTAAGGCAGGCACGCCATAAGCCATGAGTAAAGCCAACAAAAAAGATATAAACCCGATAACGCAGGAAGAGTCCTACCGCGATTTTGTCTCAAGCATAACCGAAGACGGAAAGCGCAACTGGATTTACCCCAAAAAACCGGACGGTCGCTGGTACCGAATACGGACGTGGGTAAGCTGGCTGTTGCTGGGGTTTCTATTTGCAGGACCGTTCATCACCATAAGCGGAAACCCGATACTTCTGCTCAACATTTTTGAGCGCAAATTTGTGGTTTTCGGTGTGGTGTTCTGGCCGCAGGATTTCTATCTCTTTTTTCTGGCGATGATCACCCTGATTATCTTCATTGTGCTGTTTACCGCTATATGGGGGCGATTATTCTGTGGATGGGTGTGTCCGCAGACGATTTTTATGGAGATGCTGTTCAGGAAAATCGAATACTGGATTGAGGGTGACGCCAATCAGCAGAAAAGGCTGAATGCGGCCCCGCTGAGTCGGGATAAGATCATCAAAAAAACGTCTAAGCATGCGCTGTTCATCACCCTTTCCGTTTTGATTGCGCATACGTTTATGGCGTACCTGATCGGAAAAGATCAGGTACTTGAAGTGGTGACGGCCGGACCGGCAAGTAATTGGCCCGCTTTCCTCGGAACCCTGGTGTTTACCGGGCTCTTTTACGGTGTGTTTGCACGCTTCAGGGAGCAGGTGTGTTTGGTTGCCTGCCCCTACGGCCGGTTTCAGTCGGTGCTTGTTGATAACGACAGCATCGCCGTAACCTATGATTTTGCCAGGGGAGAAGGCCGGGCCAAAGTGGGTGAGCGCATCAAAGAAGACGGGGTGGTTACCAACAGGCCAAAAAACGAACCGGATAAGGAGGTTTATGGCGACTGTATAGACTGTGAGCAGTGCGTAAAGGTTTGCCCGACCGGAATTGATATTCGCAACGGCATACAGCTTGAATGCATCAACTGCACGGCTTGTATTGATGCCTGCAATGAAGTTATGCGAAAAGTCGGAAAGCCTGAGGAACTAATCACCTATACGTCTTATAACGCGGTAGTGGAAGGAACTGAACCCCGTTTTTTCACCACCAGAGTGAAGGCCTATCTGGCGGTGTTTGCGATCGTTTTTTCCATTTTTATTTACTTGTTTGTCACGCGTCCGGAAGTTTACACAGTGATTCTTCGGGAGCCTGGCATGATGTACAACGAACTCCCGGACGACCGCTTCTCAAACTTTTATAATGCCAAGTTTTTCAACAAAACGTTTAACGAAACGGAAGTGGAACTCCGGCTGCATCACCCTGAAGGAGAAGTGCAGTGGCTGGGCGAGCAGGAAGTAATTCCGGGTCAGCAGCAGACCGAAAACCGAATAATGGTTTTTTTACACCGCGATCAGCTTGCCGGTGCGCAAACGCCTGTGGAATTCGGTGTTTATCTCGACGACAAATTACTTCAGACCATACGATCCGGATTTATCGGGCCGCAGCCGCGGCGTCCTCAACAAGAATAATTTATACTTCATACCCTTAACAGACCTGAACTATGCAACAGCAAAACGAAACCGAAAAAGAAAAAGAGTGGAAATGGCCGCTAGGTATATTCCTGTTTTATATGACGTTCGTAGTGGCTACCCTGGCCTTTGTGTTATTTACTTTTACCCAAAAAACCGATCTTGTTGTGGAGAAATACTATGAAGCAACCATAACGTATCAGGATCATATCGACAAGGCTTCACGGGCGCTTAATCTTGAGCAGCCGCTGAAGGTTGAAGCAAGCGGCAGAAATGTATCGGTGGTTTTCCCCGGGAACATGGCCGCTGACGAGCTTTCCGGAACCATTGTATTATATCGTCCTTCAGGCTCGGGAATGGACATGAAACTACCCGTGCAGCCCGATGCTTCAGGGATACAGGCATTGTCCTTCGACGATAAAGCCGGCGGCCTCTGGAAAGTAAAGGTGGAATGGCGGCACCAGGAGCTTGATTACTTCGCAGAGTCATCCGTCTTCATACAGTAAAGCATAATTAAGGAGCTGCGCTTTGGCCGGGCCTGAATTTCAGCAGGGAACGGCCGGCGTCCGGGCATTATCTTTTTTATGTGAATAAATCGGGAGTTCGTTACCTTTAAGCCTCACTTAAGTAAAGCAAATTCCCTTTTATGGTTGAATCAATGACCGGCTTCGGCCGGGCTCAGGTACAGGCAGACGGCTATTCGGTCGATACAGAAATACGGACGGTAAACAACCGCTACTGCGATGTAAATATCAAGTTACCAGCTGACTTTCAGTTTCATGAACCCGTACTCCGGTCGCGGCTTCAGCAGCAGTTCGGCAGAGGTAAGGTATCGGTAACGATAAAGCTTGAGCAAACAGGCGGAGAGAAGACCCGTGTCCGTGTGGATGAGGAGATGGCCACGGCCTATCATCAAATGCTGCTTCAGCTTGGCCGGAAACTGGGTCTGAGTACCGGGCCGGGGTTTTCGGACTTATTGAGCTTCAACGACATCTTCATCAAAGCAAGCATGGATGAAGAAAAGCAACTGCAAATCCTGCAAAAAATTGATGAAACCGTTCAGGAGGCTGCCGACAAAACCGTGGAGATGCGCAGGGATGAAGGTAAGGCCCTGGCCGGTGATCTTCTTGAGCGCATAGACGCCATCGAGACTATAACAACCTCCATACAGGGTACCTCCGGGGACCGAATCGTAGCTGCGCGGGAAAAACTTCAGGAGCGGATTACCACGCTTCTTTCTGATGAGTCTTACGATAAGGATCGGCTTGAGCTGGAAATTGCTCTTTTGGCCGACAAGCTCGACATCACCGAAGAAATTGTGCGGCTGAATGCACATCTTCGCTTTTTTCGGGAAGCCCTGCAGGCCAATGCTTCTTCGGGCCGTAAACTGAATTTCCTGATGCAGGAGATGCTAAGGGAAATCAATACCATCGGCTCGAAAGCCTACAATGCGGATATCGCGCATCAGGTGGTGGAAGTGAAGGAAATTATTGAGATCATCCGGGAACAGATCCAAAATCTGGTATAGATAATGGCGGTCAAACCCGGCAAAGTAGTGGTGATTACAGCTCCCAGCGGTGCAGGGAAAACCACAATCGCTAAAAAGTTGCTTAACGAGATCCCGAAGCTGGTTTTCTCGGTATCCGGGACAACGCGTCCGCCGCGGAGCGGAGAAGTACACGGCAAAGATTACTACTTTCTATCCCGCAAGGAATTCGACCGGTATATTGAGGAAGGAGAGTTTATTGAGTGGGAGGAATTTTACAACGGTACGAGATACGGCACACTGCGCAGCGATGTTGAATCTCATCGGGAAAAAGGGTACTTTGTCCTGTTTGATGTAGAGGTGAACGGCGCCGTCAGTCTGAAAAACGTTTTTGGATCCGATTGCATCACTCTTTTTATCAAAGCCCCTGATTTACAGACCCTTGAAAACAGACTCAAAAGCAGGGGAACCGAATCGGAGCAGACTCTTGAGCTTCGGCTCGAACGAGCTAAAATGGAGATCGAACAGGCTCAAAAATTCGATTATGTGGTCGTAAACGATGATTTTGAAAAGGCGTATGCCCGCGTGAAATCCATTGTTGATACGTTCATGAATTCTTAGAAGATCGTTCGCCTAACTTTTTTTGCAAAACCTTTTATAATTTAATTAGCTATGCCACTTCGCGCACTTGATGTAGAACATATCCAGGACATTACCGGAAATCTTTACGAGTCTATCGTTATTATGTCCAAGCGGTCCCGGCAGATTGCCGCCCGTGAAAAAGTAGAGCTTGATGAAAAACTCAAATACTTTGAAGGTTTTGAAGAAGAAGACGAGTTTTCCTTCAACGAAGAGCAGGAGCGGATTTCCAAAGAATATGAGAGAAGACCGCATCCGGCCCAGCGTTCGGTTGACGAACTTCTCGATAGTAAAACATCCTACCGATACCCGGATAATTTAAGTGACTGATTCAGATGCTGCCTGCACACCCCTTATCGGGTAAGCGAGTCGTTTTAGGCGTTACCGGCGGTATTGCCGCCTATAAGGCAGCGGTTTTACTCAGAGAATTACAGAAAATAGGAGCGGACGTGCGTTGTGTAATGACGCCTTCCGCTCTTCGTTTTTTAGGCCGGGATACGATGAGCGCTCTCACCCGGCAGCCGGTGCCCTCAGACGTATTCCCCGATGATGCCGATATTTCCGAAAGCTGGTCGCGCCATATCCACTGGGCGGAATGGGCCGACCTTGTACTTATAGCTCCGTGCACGGCCAACACACTGGCCAAAATAACCCACGGGCATTCCGACAATATGGTGACCTCTCTGGTGCTTGCCGCGCGTTGCCCTGTATTTTTGTGCCCTACAATGGATGGCGGCATGTACGAGGCTCCGGCCACACGAATGAATCGCGAACTGGCCAAAGAGCTTGGTTTTCAGCTTATTGAGCCCGACCACGGTTATCTGGCAAGCGGTCTTGAAGACACCGGCAGGCTTCCCGAACCCCACGAGATTATAAGCCGGTTAGCTGGTTTTCCCGGTTTTACAGATTACAAGCCCCTGCTTGGGAAAAAAGTGACCGTAACCGCCGGGCCCACCCGCGAATATGCCGATGCCGTCCGCTTTATTTCCAATCCGAGCAGCGGCAAAATGGGTGTGGCGATGGCGGTGGCCGCCCGCGACCTCGGAGCCGAAGTCACGCTCATCCACGGTAAGCTTTCGGTTCCTGTACCTGCGGGGGTGAGCGCCGTCCCGATTATATCTGCCGGGGATCTCTTTGAGGCCGTTAAAGCGCAACATGAGGTGACCGACATCTTTATTATGGCTGCGGCCGTTTCCGATTTCAGGCCGAAACAGCGCGCGCTTCACAAGGTTAAGAAAGAGGGCGCTGCAATGAATATAGAGCTGGAGCCGACACCGGATTCTCTCAAGTGGCTTGGTGAAAACCGCCTTGATCATCAGATATTGATCGGTTTTGCGATGGAAACCGAAAACCTGATTCCATCGGCTACTGAAAAGCGGAAAAAGAAAAAGGCCGATTACATTGTGGCAAACTCCATCAGTGGTGATGCTTCGGGTTTTGAAACCGATGAGAATGAAGTGCATCTGATTGGTCCGTTAGGAGAACCCGCGTCTTATAAGGGCAGCAAAGAGGACGTTGCCTTTTCGGTGCTTCGCGCCGTTTTTGGTAATGAGGTTGAAAGGGGATGAAGAAAACCGGGTTGCTCATAGCTATAATGCTGCTGTTTCAAAGCGCCGACCTTAGCGCACAAATAAATGATACTCCGGTTAACTTTATTGAGCCGGGATACCAGATGAGCGTGATTTTTGACGAACCCATGCATTTCCTTGAAATTGAAACCGGGAAAAACCGGGTTTCCGGATGGTCTTACGGGGCCGTGCTTCAGTTTGGGGTATCTGATGTGAAAAGGGAATCAAACGATGTCCGTGAGACGATAAACCGGTTGTGGTACACCGGTATCAGGCTCAATTACTCCCGAATGCTTACGATCCGGCACGGCTATTACGCCGGCCTTACTACCGGCCTCGGCGGGGTAAATCTTCGGGTGGTGGAAGGCCTGGAAAACGGAATTTCAAACATGTCGAATGATGGGGGCATGATGATAGTATTTCGGCCTGAAGTCGGATTTCGGGTGCAGTTTTCATACCGAACGCGCATGCACATCGGTACCAATATGCTGTATGCGCCTTTGCTCTCTGGCGGCAGGGCCCTGACCGGGATACCTGCTTTTCGGATTGGATTCAGATTCGGAGAGTGATGGAGGCGCCTGCATCCCCGGCAAAAACTAAACCAAGCGGGTTACAGCGGGAACAAACGGTGCTCGGGTTGCTTCTTCTGAGTTGTGTTCTGAGCTTACTACTGCTGATTGTGATTCCGCAGCCTGAACATACATCTCTGAGCGATGCCGGCATTATCGACCGCGCTATTGAGAGACATACCTCCCATTACGGCATTTCTAAAACGGACATCAGGACGCGCGAAATTAAGGTTGACAGCCTGTTCTCCCGTAAAGAATTCACGATTCGGGTTTCCCCTGATTTCCCCGGTACAACGGTGCATGCCAGGCTCGCCGCAGAACTAAAGCCGCTGCGTGTAGGGATTGAGGGAGAGCGTTTTTTCCCCGAAAATCGCCTCGAACTTCGTTTCATTTATGCGGGTAAACTGGTCCGGACCGCCGTCTTCATTGTTGAAACGGACTAAGCGTTAGCGTGTCCAGCTGCTTTCCATAAGGCAAACCGGCTTTTTGTCCGAATCCCTTATCAGCATGTGCCGGAAATCGTGCCCGTCACCCTGGGAGGGAATTGAGTAGGCGGAAACCACATCACCATAAAAACATTCCGCTTTAAACACGATGTCGAAACGGCGCAGCTGCTGCTTATCGAATATTTCCTCCGGCACGCTTTCCATTGCCCATTCCATATAGCGGACGTTGTTGACATGCCGGTTCAGATCAAGATCGTGCTTTCGGACCGAAAAGGTTGTCTTACGGGAGCTTCCGGTTTCTTCATCCGGATTGAAGCCGCTTTGGCGCGTTGATGGAAACGGCATAATTCGCGGCCCGAAACGCTCACTGATGGACGAAACTTCTTCCGGTACCGGAACCACATTTCGGGAAGCGAGATCCAGAATTACCCAGCCGGAAGTAGCTTTTACGAGAAGATTGCCGTTCTGATCCTCGGCTTTATAATCCCTGTAGGCCAAAATGCGGCTTGAGCCCGATGGATATGTTGTAATGGTGATGGTGTCGCCGTCCGACGGAAACGTGAGGATTTCGACGCAGAAACGCTGCAGCACCCAGGTCTGACCGCTTTCATGCAGCGAACGAACCGACCAGCCGAGTACTTCGGCATGTTTCCCGGCTCCGTACTGCAATAAATTCAGAAGGTGGGAAGGAGTTAGTTTTCCGTCTGAGTTTGTTTCGAAGGTTCGGACGGTGTGCTCAAAAACGAAGGGCTTCATGAAGAAAAAAATGAAGGTTTATTAGAAGGCTTTGCAGAACCGTTAATGTGCCTGTCTTCTGCCTTGTCACAAAAATGAAACCCTCGAATAGATAGCCTATGCTTCGGTTTTATTTTACTCCGGCGTTGAATACTAACAAACTCTCTGGTTTATCAAAGCCTTCTATTAGTGTGATAGGCGGCCAATATACGAATTCAAACGGAGGGACATGGGATGATGCATCACGATACAAACCATCAAACGGACGAGTCAAGCAGTACCGGATTTGGAGCTTCGGAGGGGTGGCCGGGTTCGTAAATCACAAAGTCGGAGATTCCGAGTACGCGCCGGTACAAAAAAAGAAGGGCGGAACGGCACTGCGCTATGTCATAAGCAGAGCAGGATTTACGGTGTTGCAGATGAAGCAGGAAAAGGCGGACATGCCTTTCTTCCAAAGTTGCGGGATGGGCCCGGTAGTGAAACTCGATATAGCGTTTCATCCACAGCAGGTAGCGGTAAACCGAGTGGG
>PXDL01000152.1 GCA_003566395.1 Balneolia bacterium
CGGACGTCGGACGTCGGACAAGTTCTAGACAACTCCCGATTTAAACTTGATTTACGAAACTACCCTTTTACAACCTTAGATAGATTTTCTAAGGTTAAGTTTCAAGCTTCACAAATTGGATGCTTTAGAGCTATGCTGTTTCAATTTTCAGTCTCTGCAACTAGGCTAATAGTACTATGGCTGCAAATCGACGTACTATGGCTGCAAATTTAAAAAAAAGAATCTTGGGTACTATAGCTGCAAATATATTAAAAAAATACGCAAAAAAAGCATCTAAAATCAACGTACTATGGCTGCAAATATTTAGGGTTAGAGGGCAAAAAAGTACTATGGCTGCAAATCGTGTAGAAAACAAGTTTTCAAACTGCACGGAGAGCAACAATAAGAACAGTTTTAGATTTGTCGTGTTAAGCCGATTTCATATATGTATAAATTGTAGCTACAAGTACTCTGTGGAAGGAGATATACTATTTATAGATTTGATACTTTTTCTGCGATCTCCTCATTCATATCAAATTTTGGCTCTCAGTATTCTGATCAACGTTTCACGCAACAAACAAATCCATTCTTATCTTGAAAATATCTAATTTATGTAAGGTACTTGCTCTACTTAACCCACTGTAACTTGTAGGTTTTTTTAGCCTAGGTTCTAGTTCGCACAGTCTCGTTCATCGCAAACAACTGGATTGAATCGTGATCCAGATTTCCTTTGTGATATATCTACTACCTCGCTGGTGCGAATCTCTCTGAAATGACCGTGCACAAATTGAAACTGAATTGCGAACAATTGAAACTAAACCAAAAACTTTCCATTACAATACTTTCGACAGATACCGAATCGCAATCTTTTTCCTTATAAAAATCACAGGATCTGACAAGTTTTTGCTATGATTTCTCTACAAAATCCTTCCTCCCAGTCTGTATTCAAAGAAACTTAATTTCAGAACAAGGAATAGTTTGTCCTTATCTCACACTTTGAAGACTCAAAGCCAAGTGGAAAAGATGTATAGTGTCAATCCACCCGCTTCATGACTTTTATCGTCCAGTAAATTTGTCCGTTGGGGGAGTCTACATAAGCTAGATGACAGTGTCATTGAAGCACGGAGATTTGTTTGCAGCCAAGGAAGCATTGTCCTTGTGTAGAACTGTGATAAATAACTATATTGAAGAGCCCACTTGTTAAGACCTCAAAAGCATTTTCTGTCAAGTTTTTCAGTTCAGACAAGACTCCGTAGCGTTTAGGAATTTGTGAATGCTCGTGCAGGCCAAGCAGTCTTCGCCATCTCTTGTACCCTGATATTTTGCTTCTCCAAATGCAGTATAAATGGCAGAAAACTTGTTGTATTCCCAGTGCTGAAAGCAAAACTGTTGAAGTTCCTTTAGCAAGACAACAATGAAAGGGCCAGTCGCTACAGGTAACACTGCTGCAAGAGAAAAGAGTGTTTGCCAAAAAAGCTGCTTTCATCTCGGTGAATGTAAGACACAGCCAACGTAGAGGTTCAGCAAAAACTAAGTACTGTGTAAGATGCTCCTAATTGTGATGTTCTGGAGGAAATTCCCGCTATTCCCTCGTTCTAACAGACGTAGAAGCAGAAGTTACCATACAGGAAGCTGAGTTCTCGAAGTCTGAGTGGAGGTTCGAAGTGATAGCGAATCTTCCCCAAAAAAAGAACGTGTCAACGCAACAACGACAAAGAAAAGTGCATAGCGATCTCCGATTGTTCGCGTAGTCAACTCCGACTGTGGACGAACGAGAAAGAAGTTTGTCTTTTCTAGTTTTGTAAATCTTATCTAATCTTAACAATAATTCGAACGATAGAATTTCATCTCTTAACAGAACGGCTACGGTGCGGTGTTTCAGCTGATAACTGCTTTGGCTCGGAGAAGCTTTTTGTAATCTGTCACTCACGCAAAAGTCTTCAGCAAGGAGAAGAGTATTCGAGAATACGGACGATTTGGCGAAGAAGCCTGCTGATCAATAACCAAGCGGACTAACATCCCTTGACATAAAACCGCAAGTATCTCGACGACCGACTTTCTATCAGCCTGCGTATCCAAGAACCTAAGTAGATAACCTCAAACACGAATTTATTATGTCCATCAAAACGAGTTCGGAACTTCTTCTGTCCTTGGTCAAAATTTTGTCATTTTTCGCCCTCACGCACAAGATGAGGAGACAGTAAATTTACTAGTTCAATTCCGTTGGTAGTCAGTCTGTACATCTAGTTCAACGTTCACAGGAACTAGCAGGGTCTAAAGAACCAACGACGTAGTCAACGTTGCATAACAACGTACTAGATCACTCAACAGCTGGTAACTGCAAGCGCGATTTGAGTTAAAAGTGTGCTGTCTTCAAGCAGATGAGGCCGAACGCTTTGGGAGATAGAGACAAACTGCAGAGACAAACTTGTTCTACGACCTTGAATATATCTAACAAAGTCAGCATAGGTTCTTATAAGCGACGGAAGATAATGCTTTCGAGCGTTGTGTATTGTTTAAGACAGAATCAACTTCCCTTTAATGTGAAAAATAAACTGAACTCTTTCTAGAAGGAAAGTAACGAAAGTTTAGTTTGTTTAAAGGCAGTTAGTTGTTTTTCTGAAGTGGCTCTTCTATCGCTTGATTTCGAGCAAAGAAGTTGCACTTTTTCTAGGCGGAGTATTCAGGAGTACTGCGAAGGGTCGGATCGAGAAGGCTGGGTTTCAACACAACGCTACAACGAGCAAGAATGGCGAGGGTGGAAGCCTGTTAAGCTTTACTGCTTTTCTACCTTTTAACCCTTTACCAGGAACTACGTCCAAGAAGTTACAAAATCCAACGTCGGCTCCTTTCTGAGAAGAATAGTAGTGAACGTTATAGTTAGAAGTGGAGGCACATTGCTTTCGTGAATAGTGGGAGAGAAGCAACAGTTGTGAAAAGAGTTTTTCTGTTCGAAACTAATTCATAGATCAAGGAAGATTCAAAACCATTCATTACTTTCACTGTCTTATGCAAAGCTCGCCCTTGGTCTATTATTCTATTTGCAAGAATAATAGCACAGTTTTCTTGACTGCTTGTTTTAGATTCAATTTCACCTTCAGTACTTGAAGCTACTGTCTCTGGTTCGATTGAGATACCTTTGCTATTGTCCGCACAATCTCTAAAACTATCATCAGAGTTATGAACTCGTCTTCTAGTATTTGGTAGAACAGAATCAAGATCGGAGTCATAAA
>PXDL01000412.1 GCA_003566395.1 Balneolia bacterium
CCTTAGGAGATTTCGCTGGCGCGGGTATCGCTTCGCTCGGTGCTCCACTTCGTACTATTCAGCTACGCTCCACAGTACTCCGGTCGAAATGACGATAAGCAGCCAGTCATCCCCCTTCTTCATCTTTAATTCTCTGTTCTTCCTCTCTTCTTTTCTCGCGCTCCAGGCGCCTGAAGTACCTTCTGAATAGGAAATTATGTTTCAGTGCCTCCATATTTTGGTCCAGGCTATGGCTGCTGCTTCTCAGGTTTATTATCGTTTCATTGAGGTTGGCGGCCATGGTTGTATCGTTAATTAACGCACCGATGGTCCCCTCTCCGCTGTTTATCTTGGTCATTATTTCGCCCAGCTCCTGAGAGGCGATCTCTGTTTTAGCTGCCGTCTCCTGTAGTTTCTCCATAAATTCAAACAAATTCTGTTGGGTAACGTCAATAATTTCATCAAAGTCCTCGGAGCTTTTTTTGAAGTTATCTATGGTCTGAGCGATATTATCGGCAATGGTTTCATCCTTAATCATTCTGCCGACCGTTCCTTCTCCGCTATTTACATTAATCATGATTTCAGAAAGCTGATTGGTAATGATTTCTGCACTGGCGGCCGAGGCCTGTAAACTGGCCATAATCACATCCGTTTCGATCGGCTCTTTAGATAATATGTGCTGCCCGTCCTGTACGGTTGGCGCGGCGGTTGTTCCCTGCGTGATAATCAGCACGCGATCTCCGATAATTCCATCCGACCCAATCCCCGCCTTACTGTCTGCTTTGATAAAATCCTGTACGTCCCGCCTTACTAAAAAACTTACCTGTACTGTAGAATCGTTGATGATCGCAATATTATCCACAATACCTACATTGATACCCGAATACCGGACATTATTTCCCACAAGAAGCCCACTTACATTCTGGAAGTTGGTGGTAACCTTAAACACCGGGTTAAATAAATGTTGCTGCTTTCCTATGTAAAAGATTAGAATCACAAATATCGCCAGTCCTACGGCGATAAACATTCCTAATCGTGCTTTAAATGCGGGGGTAGCGTTTTTCATGGTCTTATTGTGCTTTGTGTGATGATGGCTGCCGGATTTTGAAAAATGACTGTACCAGCTCATCTTTAGATTGTTCAAATTCATCGATTGTGCCTTCCAGATACACCCGGCCCTTATTCAGCATAATTACCCGGTCGGCAGTAGCACGGGCGCATTCAATATCGTGCGTGATGATAATGGAGGATGTATTATACTTTTCCTGAACGTTGTTGATCAGATTGCTGATTTCATCTGATGTTACCGGATCGAGGCCCGTAGTTGGTTCATCGTACAGCAGAATCATGGGATCTACCACGATGGTGCGCGCCAGGCTTGCCCGCTTGCGCATGCCTCCCGAAAGCTCAGACGGCATTTTGTCGATGGTATCAGACAAGCCCACATTTTCGAGAGCCTCCTCAATCTTTTTATCAACCTCTTTCGGTGAGAGCTTCTTTTTGATCCGGACCAGCGGAAACTCCAGATTTTCTCTGATGGTCATTGAGTCGTACAACGCGCCACTTTGAAACAGAAACCCGATTTTCACCCTCAATTCGCCAAGCTCCCGGTCGTTCATTTCATTCACATTCTTTCCAAATATGTGAATGCTTCCTGCATCGGACATGAGTAACCTGACCATGCATTTAATCAATACTGACTTTCCGGAACCTGATTTTCCGAGCACGACCAGGTTTTCTTTTTCATTCAGATGTAAAGACAAATCACCTAATACCGGAATTTCCCCGAATCCTTTATAGAGATTCTTAACCTCAATAATCGGCTTGGCTTCTGAGACTGAAGCCGGTGTTTCGGCATAATCCGGACCGGTAAAATTGTTGGGTGATGGTTCCATATTCAATACAGCATGTCGGTAATTTGTACAGCGATAAGGTCAATCAGAATCACAAAAACGGAGGCCAGAACTACAGCCTGATTGGCGGCTCTTCCTACGCTCTCCGTTCCGCGACCTGCGGTGAAGCCTTTGTAGCATCCCACAAAACCAATGGCGGCACCAAAAAAGAAGGTTTTGATAATGGCTGGAAATAAATCGGAAAAACCGATGGCGCTGAAAGCCTGTGTCATGAACAGAACAAAAGTAACATCACCCTTAATATTGGATCCGGCCCAGCTGCCCAGAATGCCGAGGGCATCGGCATAGAGCACTAAAATGGGTATCATAAGTGTGGCGGCCAGCACTCTTGGAACCACCAGGAATCGTATGGGATTAGTTGAGGAAACCTCCATGGCGTCAATCTGTTCAGTCACCTTCATGGAGCCCAGCTCGGCGCCCATTCCGGAACCTATTTTTCCGCAGCAAATTAATGCCGTTACAACCGGACCCATTTCCCTCACGATCGAAAGGGCAACCATGGCCGGAAGCTTGGACACCGCTCCGAAATCCATTAGAATCGGCCGGCTTTGGATGGTGAGGACAAGACCGATTACAAGTCCGGTTAAAGTAATGAGGGGCAGCGTTTTGTTACCTACCTGAAAACACTGTTTTAAAAACTCTTTAAACTCAAAATGGCGTGAAAAAGAGGCTCTGATAGTCAGCCATAAAAACAGATTAAACTCCCCGATTTCAAGAAAAAAACGATTTACATTCTGAGTTTTTTTGATCGCGTTCTCACTCAGTTTAATCGCCTGATTCTTGACTGAAGGAAGCTTTGGAAGTTTTTTAAATATGGGCCTTTTGGCTTTCATTAGAATAGTTTATCGAGTGCTGAAAGCAGTAATGCGCGGCTTGCCAAGACTATATGTCATCGTGTAGTCTCATAGATTGTGGTTTAGCCTGCATATTATTTGTTCGTACATAGTACCGCTAATTAACTTCAGCTATGTTATATATTTCATTTATTTGTGTGCAGATTTATGGAGGTGTTATGTGCATGATGTGCTCGGATGGTTGGGCTAGAGGGACAACAGGTACCGGATATGTGAATCACTAAACGCTAAAACCTCCTACCCTTTACCGTCATTTCGAGCAGCAATTATTTTCTAAGAAACTCGTAAACCGGCATAGCCGCGGTTCCACCCAAAATTCCGGCCGAAGCATCTTGCGAGAAATCTCCTGCGGTTGAACTACCTGTAAGCACATTTGAGGAGCTTCGTGTTCGTGACGTTGATAACCATCGCGGCTATTCAAACGAAGGAGATTTTTCGCGATGTGTTTGCGGCACCTTAAGTTC
>PXDL01000229.1 GCA_003566395.1 Balneolia bacterium
CGTTTCCACCATTCTGACGTATGGTTGCCCCGGTTTCGGTACGCACCACGGAGGCGTCCACTTCATCCAGAAAACGAGAGCGTTTCATGCGCTTGTGTTCGCCAAACCGCGACCGCGACTTCGCATAGCTAAAAAACAGCTCTTTCTCGGCTCGGGTGATGGCCACGTAAAACAAACGCCGCTCTTCTTCAAAATCGGCTTCCTCGCCGTTTCGGCCACCGATAGGGAAGAGTTCTTCTTCCAACCCCACAACAAACACCACGGGAAATTCCAGTCCTTTGGCCGCATGTACGGTCATCATGGTTACGGCAGGCTGTCCTTCGTCGTAGCCGTCTGTGTCGGAATAGAGGCTTATTTCCTGCAAAAACGTACTCAGGTCTGCGTCCGGGCGCTGCTCTTCATGCTGGGAGATGGCGTTGATAAGTTCCATCACGTTCTCGCGCCGTGTAAGTGATTCCTGGGTGTTATCCTCCACGTACTGCTTCACATATCCGGTTTTTTCCAGCAGCTTGCGCGTGACGTCAACCAGCGTGTGCCCGTCGTCTTCGAGCAGGTCCCGGCAGTGATCAATGATTTCAGCAAATTCCCTGATGCGCGCTTTTGCCGGTTTGTAAATGGTCAGGCCTTCCACTTTTTTAAGAACATTCCAGGCCGATGTGCCGCTTTCACGTGCCTGCTGAAGCACTCCCATCAGCGATTTATCCCCGATGCCCCGCGCTGGCTCGTTAATCACCCGTACCAGGGCTTCCTCATCGTCGGGATTAACCAGCAGGCGCAAATACGCAATCACATCCTTTATTTCCTTCCGCTGATAGAATGAAATTCCGCCCACCAGCTGGTAGTTGATTCCCTTGCGCCGCAAGATATCCTCAAAAACCCGGCTCTGATAGTTGGTCCGGTAAAGAATGGCAAAATCATTATTGGAATAGCCTTTCTTGATTTTATGTTCATGGAGCTTGCCCGCTACCCGGTTGGCCTCATCGTACTCATCAAAATTTTCCAGCAGCACGATGGGGTCGCCCTTCATGTTTTCGGTCCAGATCGTTTTATCAAGCTGGTTTTTGTTTTGCTTGATGATGGAGTCTGCGCACTTGAGAATTGCCTGGGTGGAGCGGTAATTCTGTTCGAGAGGGACTTCAGCGGCGTCAGGATAATCGATTTTGAAATTCAGGATGTTGGAAATATCGGCTCCGCGAAACGAATAAATACTCTGGGCGTCATCACCCACAACCGAAATATTCTGATACTTTTCGCCCAGCAGCCGCGCCACCTTGTATTGAGCGTGATTGGTATCCTGATACTCATCAATGAGCAGATAGCGGAAATACTCCTGATACTTTTCCAGCACGTCGGGATGATTCTGGAACAGGCGGATGGGCAGAATAAGCAGGTCGTCGAAATCCATGGCGTTGCTTTGCTTCAGCCGTTTGATGTAAATCGGGTAAACCTGTGCGGCCACCACATCAAGCGAACCGCTGATAAATTTTTCCTCAAACTCAAGCGGACCCACCAGCTGATTTTTGGCGCTGCTGATGCGAAAGCGGATGTCGCGCGGTTTCACTTCCCGGGGTTCGAAGCCCAGATCGCGCAAAATGCCCTTTATCGCCCGCTCGGTGTCATCGGTATCATAAATACTGAAGCTGGATGTGTAACCCAGTTTTTCGGCTTCCATCCGGAGAATGCGGGAAAAAATGGAGTGAAACGTACCCATCCAGAGTTTGTCGGCGGCCGGACCAATCAGCTTGCGAATCCGTTCGCGCATTTCTGCGGCGGCTTTATTGGTAAAGGTCAGCGCCAGAATATTCCAGGGTTTGGCCTTGTCCTGAGCCAGAAGATAGGCGATGCGATAGGTGAGTACGCGCGTTTTTCCACTGCCCGCCCCGGCGATAATAAGCAGGGGACCGTCACCATGAGAAACGGCCTCGGCCTGACGCGGATTCAGCCCTTTCAGCAAGTCACTGATTTGCTGTGATGAATGTTCGGATTCCGGTTCGGGGCTGAGGTTAAACGTACGCATGCAGGTTGACGGGTCTGGAATGAATGGATACCAAAAAATGCAAAGTTAAGGTTTCCTGTACCCTGATAAAAGAAGGAAGGGCATTCAGCCTGCCGAAGCTGCCGCTTAGTTATGTATTAAAGTAGCGTTGTCCGGGGAAATCATTTTTTTCTTACCGCCGCCTGCATGTACTTGTCCGGCGAAGTAGCGCAGATTTCAAGGGTCGATACGGCAAAACACCAAGCCCCGTACCCGGAAATATTTTAGAGCCGGAGTATTTCCTTTCTTAAGAATGTCCACTGATACTGTACTCTGATTCTATTCCTGCACATCAGTCCGGCTGATCCTCAAAATTTTATCATCGCCGCTGCGCGGACTTCCCCGGCCGTCGCGATTGGAGGTTGTGACATAGAGGGCGCCGTCCGGCCCGGTGACGGCATCGCGAAAACGCCCGTAGCTTCCGCTTTCCTCATCCTGCTGTTTGAACCAGCGCTCTATGGCCGTAATGCTGACGCTTTCATCATCGTGGACATCAAGGGCTACGCGAATGAGGGCTTCACTGCGCATGGTGGCGATGTAAAGATCGTTTTCCCAAAAGGCCATCCCGCCGGGTGGCGTGGTCTTTTCCCACATGATGACCGGGTCTTCGTACCGACGGCTTCCGACTTTCCCGATTACTTCGGGCCAGCCATAGTTTTTGCCTTTTTTGATCACATTTACCATATCATGACCCCGAAGCCCGAATTCGCCCGATGGGCCGTGCTCCGAATTGAATAGCACGCCGGTTTCAGGATGCCAGGCCAGCCCCTGCGCATTTCGGTGGCCGAACGTATAGACCGGAGAGCCGGGAAAAGGATTGTCGTCAGGTATTTCGCCTTCCGGACTAATTCTGAGGATTTTGCCGCCCAGATTCTCCATATCCTGCGCCCGTGAAGGCCTGAAGTTTTCACCCGTGGTGATGTAGAGCATACCGTCCGGTCCGAAAGCGATGCGCCCGCCGTTATGGAACAGGCTTCCCGGAATATCATCTATGATTACTTTATCGAAGGCGGCCGAGGAGCCTTCATCCACCAGACGAATGACCCTGTTCGTGGCGCTGACCCGTGAACCGTAGGTGTGCATGGCATAAATATATGGTTCTGCCGGGTAATCGGGGTGCCGCGCAAGCCCCATCAGCCCGCCTTCACCGGCCGAATGGATATCTTCGCTCA
>PXDL01000082.1 GCA_003566395.1 Balneolia bacterium
AGAACTGCGGCAGAAACCATCCCGACCCAAGCAGCAGGCCCGAAAGCACGCTGAGTGCCGGACCGGCAGAAAATAGAGTGGACGGTGACCGTGATGGTGTGGGTTGTTTCATCTAACCGGTAAAAAGCTGATACGTAAAAATGCCCTCCAAAGAGGAGGCCTTACAATGCAATCCAGTATAGCTTTCACACTAATTTACCTGTTAGTACAGATTGTTCAAGTACTCGTACAGATCGTTCAAAATGAGGTTTTTTGGCTTTCTGCGTTTCTGAAACCGGATTTGTGAAGTTTTGGTAATGGGGGGGATGTCCGGCTTGTGATTAGGAATTAGCTGCGTTGGGTTATACGTATTCGGTTCTTCACAATCTACACTTGCAAAAGATGGGAGCTATTTTACACCATTGATAAAACACCAGACTCTTTCACCAATGCTAATGGTAATTGAAAATTCATAAGTGCTTTTTCCACCATTCGTACAATCACTGATTGAAAACAGGAAGGGTTGATGATGAGAAATCATAAAATTGAACAAACCTTAAAATATTGACGATACACTCCACAAAGACGCCGGTTCGGCAGTGAGTTGGATTATGTGGAGCAAACATCAGCCGACTTTTTATTGAATCTCAGAAACATCCCGGAAATCAAGAAGTGGTGTACTATCCTTCATAAAACCGCATAAATCTCGAGTGTTACAGTTTTCCTTATATTGACGCTACAATTGGGTTTTCCAAGCTGATAAAGCCAAAGTTTAACCCCGAAGATACCTTTCAGTATTCAGCGAAGCCGTCAAAAAAAAGGACCCAACCGGCTCTTTACCCCCCCCATAAAAACCTCCCCGTATGAATCCATCCCAGTCCGCTGTATTACCCTGTCTTTTTGAGTATAACGCAGCCTGCAACCGAAAACTCTTTGAGGTTATCCGGCAGCATGAGAAGAGGATTTCCGAAAAATCGGTTCAGCTGCTCAGCCACATCGTGAATGCGCATCAAATATGGAACAGCCGGATTCTGAAGCGTGAAGCTGTGGGAGTTTGGGATGTGCGAGCGTTGGAAAGCTTAAGTACGCAAGATGAGGAAAATCACGAGACGACTTCCCTCATCCTGTCAGAGAAACCGGTTTCTGAACATGTGGAGTACACGAACACTAAAGGAAATCGCTACACAAATACGGTCTTTGAAATCCTGTTCCATGTGATCAATCATTCCACCTATCATCGCGCCCAGATTGCCGCAGACTTCCGGGCATGCGGACTCGAACCGGTCGTGACGGATTACATTATGTACAGCCGATCGGGTTGAAGGATTTCGGTCTATGAACTTTCACGAGTTAATGAGGCCACTCCGTTATTTTGTATATTTGGCTTTTGTTATTCAATAATCATTTATCTCCTACTACTGATGCATGCTTATCTAAACGCGATAGGTAAACTATCAAGGGCAGTTCCTCATTTTAGGGGGAAAGATTTTTTAGCACGTAAATTTATTAGGCCTCTGATTCGAAACAGTAATTTTGAATGTGTAGTACCTCTTAAAAACGCTGAGAAGATCAGACTGATTTGCCAACCTGAAGACTGGATACCATGGAACATATTTCTTTATGGTCACTATATCGCGGAGACGCAGTATGAGAAATTTATGCTGGGTCAAGCGAGGGGAAGCGCTGTTATTTTTGACGTTGGAGCCAATATAGGATACTATGCTGTTCAGTTTGCGCAGGTTTCAGGTGGAAGTGTTTATGCATTTGAGCCGGGGAGTTATCAGTTCAATATGCTGAAGAGAAATCTTGACCTGAATAAAAGCTCCGGAGTAATTCCAGAGAAAAAAATCGTTTCCGATTCATTAGGGAATAAGCGTATCTATTTTTCCGGAATCAGCAATACCGGGGCTTCATCCCTTGTAAAAGAAACCGGAAGTTTCGAGGATGTGACTTCTGTTACGCTTGATGTTTATTGCCGGGAACACGACATCAACAGCATTGACTTGATAAAAATAGACGTGGAGGGATACGAGATGAGTGTGCTTAGGGGTCTAAAGGAGATGATAGGGCAACAGCGGGTAAAGCATCTGTTTATTGAAATCCACGACGAAAATCTTAAGAAAGCAGGTACATCGGCTGTTGAGCTTTGTGATTTTTTGAAAAATAACAAATACGATGCGTACTCCATCAGGTCCGGATCGCCCGAGCCCTACGAAGGCGAAGATGAATCGCTGGTTTGGTTTACCCCACACAGCTCATCTTGATACAAACCGTGGTGCATTTATATAATGGCAAAGTGTGAAAGGAGAAATCCGAGATATATTACGGCTGCATTAGCTCCATCTTCAGAAACGCGTCATCAATGAGCCAGCTTCCGGGGCCGGTACTCCCGATCGTGAGCCGGGCATGTGTGGCGTGGGAAGGTAACTCTCCGGTTTTTGTGATTAGCCGGACCCAATTGCTGTCATAAAGCCCGTTTGCGGTTTTTACCGAGGAAGAAAAGGTTTGAATCCGCTCATCGTCGCTCCAGATTTCGAGGGTCAGCACCGGATAATCTTCCGCTGCGTGACGGTCACCGGCAGACCCGGACTTTTTGAACCAAATTCCGGCTTCAAGACGCGAACCGGTAAGAAGATCGAAGGTGGTTTCGGAAACTACGGATACGGCTCGTGAAGCGGAAAGGCTTAGCACCGCCTCTCCGTTTTTGGGTGAAATGCCTTCGCGCAGCAGGAGGGACTGATACCCCTCGCCTGAACCGCTAAGACTCCACCGGTTTTCATCTCCGCTCTTGTCGCTATGAAAGCCCAGGTTTGCAGGAAACCGGAATTTGCGGAACGGGTCGTCTTCATCATTCATATTGCGAAACCAGACGCCGGATTCTCTGCCGTTGATTTCCATCGAACCCGGCACTTCAAGCGTGGCATCGCGCCGGCCGTGGTTCACCAGAAAAACCACATCATAGTTATTGTAGGTGAAGTGAATCCATTCCGTATCGTCGGTTTTTCCGATTTCTTTGCGTTCACCCAGTTCCAGAACCGGCCGCCAGAAATTGATCTCCTTAATCAGGTGGTAGGTATGCTCCCATATGCGCTCATCAAAAGTTCCGTCCTGCCCACGGACCCGCACGTCGGGATAGAACATCAGACCGGATGCGTCGTTGGCGATGGCTGAAAAAGCCTGCGCCCGGATGGTGGTCATGGTTTCATCAATGTTATTTCCATAGCGG
>PXDL01000262.1 GCA_003566395.1 Balneolia bacterium
TACTACACCATTTTAAAACAGGGGCCACCGGTGCACCACCACCGTCCGAGCGTGGATGTTCTGTTTAATTCAGTTGCAGATGCGGCCGGGTGCAACGCCAGCGGTGTGCTGCTGACGGGAATGGGAGCTGACGGGGCAAAAGGTCTCCTGGCGATGAAAGAAAATGGGGCACATGCCATTGCACAGGACGAAGCGAGCTCAGTAGTCTATGGAATGCCGAAGGAGGCTGCAAAAATAGGAGCGGTCTCAGAAGTTGTTTCCATTGAATCTGTAGCAGATGCGATCATAAATAGTATTAAAACGAAACCCTTTCAACAGGCTGCCGGCATAGCCAGGTAATACCATTGTACGCAGAGTGGTTTTATGGTAATAATACCGTCCGTCATAGCCTGGACTCAAAAGATTAAAGAATAGAAAAATGGCACTAAATATACTGGTTGAAGGAATACATTCGTAATTTTTTGGGAGAAAACAGCTTATCTAATCCGATCTCCCGCAAAAATCGCTCTCAATACGTACACCAAACTGATGGATCGATTCAGATTCTAATTAAAGATTGGTTCATAAAAGTGCATTTATGATCGAGATATACCGGCCCTTCTGAGGCTTAAGTATTTGATTAATTTGGGTCTCTGATTTGATGGATTTTCCGGCGAAAATACTACGCCAAAACAGTACTAAAAGGTTATCCCGGGAACAAGAAAGTCGATAATTAAAATAGATATCAGTATTGAGCACAAAGAAAAAAAAGCTTATAAAAATTACGTGAAGAGAGAGGATTGGTCCATCAGCGCTGAGAAAAATACTCCGCACTGATCAATATAAATATTTGATATGCAATAGGTTAGGTTTCAGGTATTCAATTAATACGTGCAACATGAGCAGTGTTGTTTGTGTCAATTGAACTCAAAACAAAAACAGCACAAGTATACACCGAAACAACGCTTTAACACAGCGGAAAAATGGTGAAAATATAAGTGCAGAATTCTTCAGGCTAACCGCTTCGGCGGTTTGTTCACATGAGGATTTGGGATAATTAAACCTGGAGCGGCAGAAGAAAAAGGGCCGTTCTTAAATCAGCATAAGAATGACAAGAATAAGATGACAAACTTAAAATTTTTGAATCGCGAAGGTATCGGAAACTCTAAAAAAGAGAAAACCATCGGGGCAAGGTTAACGGGTGCTTTTTCAGTTATGACAGCCATTACGATCGTACTGGGCAGTATTGCGGTCTACGTAACATACAGCAGTAACCAGGCAATGGAAGAAGTTGGGGTAGTACGCCTGCCGAGCGTGCAGAGTCTCAGTGAAATGAATTATGCACTCCGCGCGATTGACGGTCAGGAGAAGATGCTTCTGAGCCGCGAGGTCAGTGGTGATGCCCGGAATAATGTGTATCGCACCATCGAAAAATATTGGAATGATTTTGATGAAGCTCGTACAATTTACGAGGAACTTCCGCAGACAAATCAGGAAGCGATTGAGTACAGAGAATTTCTGGAATCGTTTCGAACGTGGCGTCAGGAGCATGAGCGGTATATCGGGATGTCTCGTGAGTTCGACCGGATGCCCACTGAGGAGCAGAGGGATGAAGCTCTTTCAAACATGACATCCCACCAGTTTAACATAAGTATTCCGGCAAACTCAAGGCTTTCGGGGGAAATTCAGGATCTTGTAGACTTGAATGAATCCATTGGAAAAGCTGAGGTTGAGAAAGCAGCTACGATGGGGGCCGTTTTCAGAAATCTGAGTTTTGGCGGGTTGATTTTGGGTGCCGGACTTGCATTCCTGATGGGATACAGAATTAATCGGTCGATTAACCGGTCGCTCGGCGAAATTATCTCAGGTCTTGCCAGTGGTTCATCGCAGGTGGATTCCGCTTCGCGCCAGCTTTCCGAAACGAGCCAGGAGATGGCCGAAGGAGCGAGTGAACAGGCTGCCGGTCTGCAGGAAACCACATCATCACTGGAGGAGATGTCGGCACAAACAAAGCAGAGTGCTCAAAACGCCGCAACGGCTGAACACTCGATGAAAGAGACACAGCCTCTTGTTGAGGAGGGAATGAAAGCGATGGAGCGAATGGACCGCACAATGCAGGAGATTAAGGAGGCGTCGATGGAAACATCAAAAATTATCAAAACCATTGATGACATCGCGTTTCAAACCAACCTTTTGGCGCTGAATGCTGCTGTGGAAGCAGCCCGTGCAGGAGAAGCCGGAAAAGGATTTGCCGTGGTGGCAGAAGAGGTTCGCAACCTGGCCTACAAAAGCGCACAGGCCGCAAGGAACACATCCGAGCTGATTGAGAGGTCGCAGGATAGTAGCAATCGCGGGATTTCCGTAGCACAGGAAGTTTCAGAAAACCTTGGAAAAATTGCAAACAGCGTAAGTGACGTAAATACGCTGGTTGTGGAGATTTCGGCAGCTGCAGGTGAGCAGGCGACCGGTATTCAGCAGATAAATAAAGCGATGGTCGAAATGGATAAAGTGGTGCAGAGCAACGCATCGAGTTCTGAGGAGTCTGCCAGTGCGGCGGAAGAGCTCTCTTCACAGGCATCGGAGCTGCAGCATATGGTTGGGCGGCTTGTTGATTTGGTCGGCCAGCAGGATGGTTCAGGCCGGCAGGGTCCGAAACTGATCAAACCAAAAACGTCACCATCAAAACGTTTCAATCCGCGAAAGGTTGAACTGTCTAAGCAAACAGTAGGTCCCTTTATGGATCATGCCCATTCATCAGCATCAGCGAAGCCAAAACAGGCGGCGAGTCTCATTCCGCTTGACGATGATGATGATTTTAGAGGATTCTGATGCGTTCGCTTATTGGAGGCGTGACGGATAAATTTCGGTTCAGGCACGCTTCCGGTCAGCTCTCAGCTTAATCAGGGCCAAGTATTAACATTGCGCTAGAGAGTTTAAGGTTTACATCGGATAGTCGATAAATTTTACGACGGCTGAAAATGGCCGTTACAGAGGAAAGTAATTTAGATTTCAGGTTGAATAAACAAAAAGTTGGAATAGAAGTCATGGAACAAAATGTGGATAAAGAAACAGCAGAAGAGGAGAAAGCAGTACGGGTTGAAGGCGGGAAGTTTCTCAGTTTTTTTCTTGGTAAAGAGGAGTATGCAATCGGGATTTTGAAGGTTCAGGAAATCATAGGCCTGATGGCGATTACCCCGGTTCCCAGGATGCCGGCCTA
>PXDL01000426.1 GCA_003566395.1 Balneolia bacterium
CGGGGCGCTTTGTGACGCCCGCCAGTTTGGTGATGGAGATGGATGAGGTATTGGAAGCCAGAATCGTATCGGGCCCGGTAAGCTCATCCAGCTGCTGAAAAATCTTCTTTTTAAGCCCGAAATTTTCGTTCACCGCTTCGATAACCAGATCCGCATCTCCTGCCGCTTTCTCCAGCGTCGTTGAGGTGGTGATCGCCCCCAGCGTCTTGTTTTTCTGCTCTTCGGTGATCTTTTCCTTTTTCACCATGCGCCCGAGATTTTTATCAATAGTGGTCAGGGCTTTATCGAGAACAGTTTGGTTCAGATCGACCAGCGTTACGGAAAATCCGGCCTGAGCCGCTACATGGGTAATACCGTTTCCCATGGTGCCGCCGCCGACGACAACTACTTTGGAAATTGACATGTCGAAACTAATTTAATGGATATAACAGTTCAGCATCGCCTCATCCCGCGCGGTAGGTTTCACGTTTCAGGATGAAGCCGGATGCGCCGAAAGGTAACATTTCGGCATCAATTATTCGATCTATTTCTGAACAACAGCAGCCGGTATGATGCCGGGGTTACGGGTTGGATTCCTCATTTTTCCCAACGACGAAATCCTTAACCAATCCACCAAGCAGCCCGCCCATAAGCAAGCCGTAGCCCGTGCTCGAAAACCAGTTGGAGGTGATGGCACAAGTTCCGGTATCGCAGCCGATAAAGTACCAGTAAGCAAAACCCGCACTCGCGCCCAAAATCAGGCCGGTGAGGATAAAAAGCAGATTTTTTGACATGTCGATATTGAGTAAGCGATGATTCGAAAAAAAATTTAACGCTTGCGGGTGCCGTATGGTATCAAAATCATTTTTTACGGGAATCCATCCGGTTTGAATTCAACACTACAAATTTAAACATTCCCGTAAAGCCTGCATCACAAAAAAACTATGCCGGGGATTTTTTCTGCGATATGAAAACCTGAGCCTGGGTGTAGTAGAAATCAACATAAAGTTTTAGCAAGAGCGCAAAGATGAAAGCCGGAAGCATGTACCACGGCCAGCCGGACTGCAGCCACAGATAGAAAAAAAGGATGAGAGCGATCCCCGCAAAAAAAAGATTGGAAGTTGAGTGCCGACCGGAAGGCAGACGTCCCTTTTCCTGATAAAACGCCCATATGATGTGTGCACGGTAAAGGTAGTAAACCAGGCCGAGCGCTACCATTACGAGGATTACAGTCTGAACGGGCATAACGAAGTATATTTGTATTCAAGTCTATCTAAAAGATGAGAGGGTTCGGTGTAAGCTGCATGCCGAACGCACAAATTAATTATACCGGGCAAGCGTTTCAAGAAGAGGCGCAAAGAAAACCGGCTTATTGACCTTACAAGACGTTCATCACAGGATTCGGCCGGGTTTATTCCGACCAAAGTGCGCAGTTCTAACTGTTTATAAATTGAATATTTCCATTTAACAGATACACTTACTATCTTCATAGTATATACTAACCCCAAACCCACTCTTATGGTATTCTTCAGACTTATATTATGTGCACTGATCGTCTGTTTTGCAGCCCTGCCGCTTATGGCTCAGCAGGTGAACTGGTATCCCGAAAAACCGGTATCCGGTGAAACTATTACCATACATCTTGAATTGGATGAGGAAACCGAACCGACCCCTAAAGCTCCTCAGGTCTGGTATTTAGTCTGGCCCGGGTACGGTGATGCCGTTTTTCACAAGGCGGATATGGAAAAGCAAACCGGCGCCTGGCATGCTGCGTTGAGCACCAAAACTGAAGACGCCCTCATCAGCTTTAAAATTGTGGATACCGAAACCGGTTTTGAGGCGAATAACGACGGAAATCCCTGGAATGCCGGCTTTTTTGATGAAAACGGGGAGCGCACTCCGGCTTCATGGTACAGGCTGGCGTCAACCTATATGACCGGTCCGGATGCCGAATTTGCCAGGACCGGAGCCGAAATGTTTCGTTCGGTCGATCGTTCTAAAGCGGCCGAAATACACAAAGAAGCCTATGAGCGTCATCCTGAAGATTTGGAAATTGCGCGTATGTATCTGCAATCTATGGCCCAGGAAATACGTGACGGCGGCAGTGAAGAAGTCCGTAATAAACTCCGGCAACTTGGAAGGCAGATCGTGGAAACCTGGCCGGATAAAGTCAGGGCGGCAGGGTCGGCAGGCCATGCGGCCCGGATTATGGAAATGGAGGATCTTCGCCAGGAGATGAGTGATTTCATCCTTTCGGAGTTTTACGATGACCCTTCGGCTGAATACTTCCGGTTTGAAGCCCTCGGTGAGATGGACGACAATGAAGCGCGGCCCCGGGCAGCCGAAGCCTATCTTCGGGATTTTCCACAATCGCAGCGAGCTACTTTTGTATTCAATGAAATGCTGCTGAAGCCGGTGCTTGAAGAGGGCGGAGATGTTGGTGAACTGCTGGACTTCCTGGACGAGCACGGCATCACACAGCCTCAAATATGGAATTTCGCGGCCAGACAGGTAACGAGCAAGCACCTCGATGAGTTTGAAGATACAGGCCGGCGCCCGGCCGACAGCAATGCCCTTGAGTTGTACCACCTTGCCCTGGAAAAAGTGGGCGAACATGTGTCCCGGATGGAGTATCCGCCTTACCTCACGCCCCGGGATATTGAGAATCATCGTCAAATGAGAGACCAGGTGCTCGGCTCCGGAGACGGCGGCCCGGCTTTTGCCAATGCGCTCTTGCTGGATGGTCAGATTGAACGAAGCGTAGAGGTGATGACCGAATATTACGAAATTACGGAGCAGAAAAGCGGCTTCTTATATGACAGGGTGATTCGGCTGCTTTACCTTGCCGGGGAGCATGATATAGCGAAGAAAAAAGCAGAAACGGCCGTACTCAACAATACCTACAGTGATGACGTGATGGAGTATTACCGGAAGAGCTGGACCGCAGTTCATGGATCGGACGAAGGGTTCGAACAACGCCTGGATGAACTCCGGCTTGAAACCACGGCACACGTTCAAGAGGCCATGGCCGAGCGCATGATGAGCGAGCCGATGCCTGAATTTGAACTTCCCGGACTTAACGACCTTCACGTCCGTTCTGAAGACCTTGAAGGCAAAGTTGTGGTTATCGACTTCTGGGCCACCTGGTGCGGACCCTGCGTGTATTCGTTTCCGCTGCTTCAGCAGGTTGTAGA
>PXDL01000307.1 GCA_003566395.1 Balneolia bacterium
ACAGCCTTCCAGAATATTTAAAAAACCGGTGATGTTGGCATCCAGATATGTCTGGGGATTTTGAAGACTGTATCTGACGCCTGCCTGTGCGGCAAGATTAACCACTGCATCAGGTCGCTCATTCTTAAAGAGCGTAAGCAGTGGCTCGCGTTCTTCGAGCGACATTTTGACGAATCGGTAATTCTTGATGTCCCTGCTGCGTATGGGCCTGTGAGATTCAATTTGATCCACTTCAATACCATGTTGACGCAAGCGATCAAGCTTTAAATTGACATCGTAGTAATTGTTGATGTTGTCAAGACCGATTACCTCATGGCCTTCCTTTAACAGGATGCCGGCAAGGTGAAATCCTATAAATCCGGCGGTACCGGTAATAAGTACTTTCATCAGAACACGTTTATTTGCTGAATTATGAAGGGGCTAAAATAGGGAGTAGCGATGACAAAATTGTAGCCTGAACAGATATTTTTTCAAAAAGAAAACTGACCGGAAAGAGAAAAGCTCTCCGGTTTTTAAGCCATTTGCTCAGGTTTGTACCCGGTGTAATTGGGTATCATTTTAAAAAAGGACTCTTTTATACGGGCAGAATCCCCTTTTTCTGCCGCTGCACGCAGTTCCACAAGCATATCGTCGAGGTTATCAATACCTACACAGCTTTTCCGCGCCATGAATATTTTCTCATATTTGGAATGAGTGGTGCCCTCTTCAGCCGTCAAAATTTCTTCAAAAAGTTTCTCGCCGGGACGCGTACCTGTAAATTCAATTTTGATGTCCACATCCGGCTTCAGTCCGGACAGCGTAATTAAATCACGGGCGAGATCAACAATTTTGACCGGCTCGCCCATATCCAGTACATACACAGCTCCGTTATGATCCATCCCTCCTGCCTGAAGTACCAGCTGTGAAGCTTCCGGTATGGTCATAAAATAGCGGGTCATTTGTTCATCGGTAACCGTTATGGGTCCGCCTTTTTTAATTTGCTCTTTAAACAGCGGAATGACGCTCCCCCTGCTTCCGAGAACATTCCCAAACCTGACCGATACAAAAACCTGACCACGGCTTGCTCTCACCGAACCGGATTCTACCACAAATTCAGCCACTCTCTTAGAAGCTCCCATAACAGAAGTAGGGTTTACAGCTTTATCGGTGGATACATTCACGAAACGCTCTACATCGTACTCCAGGGACAGCTCTACCAGATTACTTGTACCAAGAATATTGTTCATGACAGCCTGTTCGGGATTAGACTCCATCAGCGGCACGTGTTTATGAGCGGCTGCATGGAAAATAATCTGAGGCTGATTCTCTGAAATAATACGTCTGAGGGTGACCTCGTCCCGGATATCGGCGATGAACGCCATATAAGGTGTTGACGCGTGGTACCGGTGAAGTTCCTGCTGAAGCTGATAAATACTGTTTTCTCCACGCCCGATAAGCAGAACCATGGAAGGCTTAAAACGGCAAACCTGACGCACAATTTCAGACCCGATAGATCCCCCGGCTCCGGTTACAAGCACCACTTTTCCGGAGATGTACTTTGCAATCTCATCTACATCCAGCTGAACGGTGTCTCGGTGGAGTAAATCCTGTACATCCACGTTCCTGATTTGGTTAATCGACACTTTACCGTTAATCAGATCGGACAATCGCGGAACAATCTGGTGACTGACGTTCAGGCTGCGCGTTTTTTCCACAACTTTCCGAACCGCTTCAGGATTTGACGGAATGGCCGTAAGGACCACATTAGCCCGAAGTTGTTTAACGGCGTATTCGAGATCATTAATACCGCCGAGTACCGGTAAATCGAGGAAACGTTGTTTGTGCTTCCCTTCGTCATCATCCAGAAAGCCCACCGGGTTCATTCTATTTTCAGGATGGCGAAAAAGCTCCCTGGCCATCATTGTACCGGCGCTTCCTGCTCCGATAATAAGCACCCGCTTTGGCTTTCTGCCGTTATCGTCCTGAACAAGAAGGGCAGAACGTTCACTACCGATTCGGGCGAATAATCTGAAAAATCCGAGCAGAAGCACAGACAACATAGCATCGATAGCGGCAACACCGAGCGGAATCATGAAGTAGGGGCGGGCTGCCAGAATAATTGCCGTAATAAGTGCAGTTGCCGTTGCAATCGCGAGAATCAGCTTGCTCAGATCGCCTATACTCACATTGTGCCAGGATTGCCGGTGAACATTAAACAACCTGAGGCCGAGCAGCTTCGGGGCAAACGCTATGACCGTGTAAATAATCGCCGTATTCAGTTCGAATGCGTTGATATGCCCCATCCTGATTAAAACCGCAACAGGAGCACACAGCAGAATAATCCCGAAATCGAGGAGTATTTTCAGCGCATAGCGTTTTTTTGTATTCGTCAGAAATCGATACAAAAAATGATCCGGTGAAATGTATTCCCGCAGTAAATTAATCATTCCGTGTAGTTAAACTAAATTTCACACAATCGGTATAAGCATACCTTCTTTTCAGGGAAGAAGTAGATGAACTAAAATTGATGGTGCTTTGAAATTGTTAGGATGTGGTTGCCTCTTCGTATGAAAACATTTCATTACATCAATTTAATCAAACTTAAATTCTTTATCCATTAAATATTCATTCAGTCACTTTTAAACAGAGTGATTGTGCACTATGAATATACTTTCAGAAGGATAGCCGGCTTTTTACAGAGCACAATATCTTGTTGATTTTGTTAATTTTGAAGAAGACATAGTTTCATTATCTGTTTCTCTTCTTCTCCGGCCCCGTAACAAATAGTTAACGTAAAGGGCTTTTAAGTGCGGTCAAAAACCAATCACTGCTCCGAACGAGATCAACCCCCGGAATTTAAAATTATCATCGCCCGGCTCGGGGTCGGATAGCCACAAGGGCATATCGAAGCGAAGCACAAACCCGCGCGGCTTGCCTATCTGATCCGGTATATTCAGGGTGAGCGCGAAACCGGCTCCCGCATCGGCTATAAGCTCCTGTTCCGCGTCGGCGCTCCGTTCGCCTGTTAGTACATCTGTAAATATATACGAACGCATTCGCAGGAAATCACCCAGTACCGGAACCCCTTCAAAAATCAGGTCAACAGGATTCGGATAATCGATTTCGGAGTTAAAGGCTCCGTAGTAATCATAGAAGACCGGAAGGCCGTTTTTGGCCGCCTTCA
>PXDL01000149.1 GCA_003566395.1 Balneolia bacterium
ATTTTATGTAAAACTAATTTCAGGAGTAGGCTATAATTTTAATCCCACAACAGGAGTCTTTTTTGAATTGAATTACCGAAACCTGCTTGCTGATACAAAAAATGTTCTCCATGAATTCTCGCCAATTACTCTAATGCTCGGGTTCAGGTTGTTATAAGGACGTAAGTATATAATAAAATACTTGGCTTAAAGTACCGACTATTATAGCTATACATCTTATTTGCCTTATTGAAATGGCATCAATATTTGCCGTGGCAGCCCCCCTAATACTCAAACCCAACCTCATATACCATCTCGGTAAAATACGGGTCGCTTGGAGGGCGCCAGTTGTCGGCGGGGTTGAAACGGAAGTAGTTGTTGGTTTCGGTTTTGATGGATTCAAATAAAGGGTAGTAGCCGTGGTCGGTTTCGGGGTCTTCGATCAGCAGTTCGGTGATAAGGTAGAAGGTGGAGGGCACCTCGATGCTGTAGTCTGTCAGGTCCAGGTGGAGGCGCTGTTTTTTTGCGGGGATGGTTTTGAGGATTTGTTTGGGGAGAAGGTCCCGATCGTCGGGCATACCGTCTTCGCCGATACCTGTCAAGCGAAACCGAAGCAACAGCGAATCTGCGGGTGCACGTTTTAGCTCTTTATCGTCACCTCGTGTTCTTGATGATACCGAACTTACTCTCAGCTCAATATATCTCAGGCGGACCATCTCGGCACGGCCTGTTGAAATAGGCTGGGCCAGTCCGTAGGAGACATGATCGAACGGCCTGGGGTTGAAATGGCCGCGTGCGCCCCGGTTAAATCCCATGCGCCACCAAAAGGTTCGGTTGTTGACACTCCCGGTGCGAAGCCGGGTTCCTGTAACTACGGCTTCTTCCCGCTCCACCTTGAGCCGGGTTAACCCGATTTCCAGCGGTTCGGAAATCTCAACTTCCGATGCCGGAATATACGTGGTCGCATAACCTACTGCGCTAACCCTGATTCGGGCGTTTTCGGGTTTCAGTAAAGTTGAAGGCAATCTGAAGCGTCCGTCCGGTCCGGCGGCGGTACCCGAGCCTGATTCCGGTACATAAAGATGCGAATATCCAATGGCTTCACCGGTCCCGGCATCAAAAATTCTGCCGTGTACATAGGTATCAGCAGGAGAGGCCTGCGTTTCGGCCGGACCCATCAATAGAAAATAAATCGTAAAAAAGGGAATATAGCGCTGTAGCATGACGGATTTGATCAGGGTTTGGGTGAGGTGATGCCCAAGTGGTTGAATGTGAAACGACATTCGTTTTCAGACGGACAGCTCATGGATAACTGATTCCACCTGGTACCTTTAAGTCCCTTCAGGATGATGGTATCGTTCTCTGTGGAAACAACGAAAAGGTAATCGGCTTCTCTGCGGATACCCGGAAATATGGCTGCTGAACGTTGCCCGGTACCGTCCTGATTAACGAAATTGGTGGTGCCGGAAAAGCCGACCGATGTCCAGGTGCAGCCTTCAATACACTCTAATTGAAAATGATCGTCTTCATATACGAGGCTCATCTCAAATGGAAAAGGGCCGTCGTTGGAGATTTCTGTGGTTAGATGAAAAGCGATAATGGTGCCCAGAATCACAGCAACAGAAATTAGAAGGATGAGCATGATGTGATGTAGTTTCATGAGGAAGACCCGTTTTTATGTTGGTTGTAAAGTGTCTTGAGTTCTTCTATCGAATAACCGAGCTGATCCATTTTTTTGAAAAATTCTGGCAGCTCTTCACGGATGAAGCGTTCGCGCATCAAATCACGCACTTTGCTGTAGCCGTCCGGACTCACAAAGTATCCGACTCCCCGCTGCTGCGAAATAATGTGCTGTTCCTGCAGGTAATGGAAAGCCCGCATAGCCGTATTCGGATTTACCTCCATCAGCGAGGCCGTTTCCCGTACAGACGGTATGCGCTGATCCGCCTCCCACTTTCGGTTGATAATCTGATTGCACACATGCTCGGCAATCTGCCTGTATATCGGCTGATTTTCGTTGAAATTCATGACGCCACCTGTTTGGTTTTCAGCATGTGATGGCCGAGGCTTAACAGATATCCGGTAAGTAATATCCAGAATAAAGTTGAAAGCCATTTGACCATCACCCCGGATACGCCCCGGTCGAGTTCGGCTGAGAGATAAACCGATCCGCCCATTAGTCCCGTAGCCCATACTATCAGGGCGATAACGGCTGTGACCAGAAATCCTATGACGATCAGCAGCAACAAACTGTTGATGAACGGCATCTTGTTGAAGCGAATGCTGCACGTAAGGAAAAAGCTGTTAAGCAGCAGGTAGAGCCAGATGAACCGGATCGAAAGGTCTGTAAACGGATTGAAAACCTTGATTTGTGCAGAACCGCCCATCAGGCTTTCAATGCCGAATAAAATCATGGTGGTGACAGATATGATGAGCATTGCTGCCAGGGTGTAAATCGGCGCTGAGATGAGCCATGCGCCGATATATTTCTCTGCCGGAGTGGCCGGAAGCAGATGGAGCTGCCAGGAAGTGGCGGGCTTGTGGATGTCATCAAAAAGATGGCTGCTTAGCAGCAGGCCGGCAAAAATGTAGAGCTGCATCCATCCTGAAAATGAGTCGTCTGACCTTGATTCAAAAGCTGTGAAAATATTCAGGATGATAAAAATGAAAACCGGCAGACCCACGAAAATAGCCATGACGAGCAGCCAGCGCCATCTGTTGAGCATCACGAATCGATTCAGAACGGCTGCAAGACGCTTCAGACTCAGTTTGTCGGAAATAGGATGTGTTACGGGTTGATGTTCGGTATTCATACGGCCGTCCCCTTCAGTTTTTGGTTGATGAGTTCCGGTCTTGTAATTACCGCGTTAAACAATAGCTCGATATCAAGTTCGGAAGTGAAGTCCGGATCGTTTCCGGCAACTACCGATTTGTAGCCGCCCAGCACTTCTTCACTGTAGATGATGTCCCCGCCTTCGTTGGTTTCAGTTTTCTTAAAATGAAAGTTTTGGATGATGTCTTCATAGGATGCATTGAAGCTCATTCTCCCTTCGTGCAGCACAAGCAGATGGTCGATGCACCGACCCAAATCACGTACCTGATGCGTAGATATAATGATGGTTCTGTTTTCAAGATCCATCCCGGCAATTATTTTCCGAAACGTGCTTTTAGAGGGAATA
>PXDL01000419.1 GCA_003566395.1 Balneolia bacterium
CACCAAGCCCATGCCGCAGGCGTAACCGGCCAACAACACGGGCGTATACTTCATCCACATTTTACCGAATTTTTTGCGAAAATAAAAACGGCCGAGCAGCGCGCCGATCAATTCGAAAGTGGCCGCCGCCGGGGTTCCCTGACCAAGCCCCCGCACTATGCCGAATACCAAGAGCGTCGGCAGCCCCAGCGATGATAGAAAAGCAAAGACGATGACGCCGGATCCCAACCCCCATGCGAGCCACCGGAATTTCAAGGCCTCGAAGAACAGGGAACCGCCTTCCATCGTGGAGCTGATGGTGAGGCACAAAGTCTTGGCGCGCAAATCCCACATCGTATTGGCGAAAGGATAGGCGTCGGACGGCACAGGCGCCATGGACCAGAAAAGCTGGGAAAACAAGAGCGATGCCACAACGATAATAGGCACCGTTATAAGCTGGGTTTTCACCAAGCCGGCTATCTTGGTGCCGGTGAGCTCCATGATGCGAAACTGGCGCGTTGCCGTTCCATACAGCGGAAACGGGGCGGGGGCGAACCAGATGGCTACACCTCTATAGCCGCTGAGAATAAAGGTGGCTTCGCGCACCATGGGAATGGCCAAAGATTGCCCGGCGATTCCTTCCAATTTAGCTCCCGCATAAGAAATAACCGGCGTATAGAACACGGCATAAATCACGAAAAAGTGCCATGGGAAACCCGGAACGAGCCAGGTGGAAAGGCCGATCCAGGAGGCGCTTGAAAACACATAAATACCCAGCGCGATGAAGATGGAGAAATCCCCGCGCTTCACGTTGTTGGTAACAAGTATTTGCCAACCGCTTGGCTTGCTCTTCTCCCCCAGCTCCTTTCTGGTCAACTCCGTCGCTCCGCGCTTGGATTTAAGGAGTCGAATCAGGGGTTTCATAGCTTTGCTCATGCTCACAACGGTAATGGCGACGGTTAATCCTATGCCGAAGGACAAATAGAAATCGATATTGTTGACATACATCGTGTCGACGACGTCCATCCCCGGCTGCCAGTGGGAAAGGATACCGTGCCGGTACAACATCGGATTGGCAATCAATGTGACCGCCACGCCGAGCGCCCCGCCGACGATCGCCCAGAAAGGCAGCACCATTCCCGTCAGGATCAACCCGAGGTCCATCGTGAGGTTGATGGCGGTGGCCGGAAGTATTTGCCCGAGTTCGGGCGTGAAGTCGATGAAAGGAATAGGAATCAGGGTTATCGGCGTCGGAAGAAAGGAGCCGGTCACCGACGGAATCGCAATGTAAAAAACGCCAAACACCATGCCGATCATGCCGCCTATCGAAAAACAGCGCCATCGCCACGGCTCCTTTGAATCGGCCCTTTCCGTCAAGGCGGTAATACCCGAAGCGGCAACAGGCGCCATGGGGAAAGGAAGCTTCTCGACATCGCTCGTCAACCGGTACAGCGCGTAGCCTAAGCCGAAATTGTCTATGCGCTGGATGAGCAATGCCAGCGAAGTCAGCGCTATGGGCGCAATCCACACCCGGGAGAAGAACGTGCGCCCGGTTTCCTGGATAACGGCGGCCGGCGGGGCTATCCATGTGGGAATCTCCTGCGCCACTCCCATGGCAGTGGCATACTCCGATTGCACAAGGTACTGGTTCCACAGCAGGCCCTGGAAGGGGGAAGCAAGGGAGAGGCCGGCCATGTAATACAGGATGTACACTTCCTGCATTTTCAGGTCTTTAAGCGAGCGCCTGGCGACTTCTGCAAACAGGATGATGGTGACCCATTGGGACGCGGTTTGAATTGTGCCTGCATCTCCGATGACCAGGGTAAGATACATCGAGCCCGGCATCATGATGAACCCGAGAAAAATGGCGCCGATAACGGTTTTCCAGCTGAAGCCGTCGGCAAACGTTTCCGGCGGCGTCATCATGTCGCGATATTGAGCTAGTTCTTTATCTTCTCTCGATTCTGCCATATCCTGCTGCTCCAAACTGTTTTATTCCGATCCAGTCTTGCTGAAGAGCACCTTGGCCTCCTGAACATACAGGCCGTGTTGTGAAACATCAAGGTTCCGCCATCGCAACAGGTACTTCCGCAACTGCTCCAGGAACGGGCGGTTAACCGTTACCCAGTTCGAGTCCTGGCCTGAAACTCGTATGATCCGCATGGCAAGACAATAAGCCGACACATGTTCGTCGTAAGCCAGGTCGAAAACCAGGCGCTGGGTCACGCCCAGGTCATAAGGCGCCAGCGCAATATGATATTCAATCAAAAAGCGGTCCCTTCCTTTCGCATCCTTGCTCTGCGAAACTTTCTCCAGCGTCGCGATTAAATCGCCGATGGAAGCTTCAGTAAACCGGCTGAAGTATTCATGCAGATATGCCAGCACGCCAATGGCCACTCGAGGATGATAAATAAAAGGGAATATGACGTTCATGGTCTGGCCGTCATGTTCGGGCAGCGACCATTTTCTCTTGCCCGAAGGAATTGCCGCCTTCGTTGCCACGGAGGCAGGATATAAAGTGGATAGGAGGACGATGCCTATCGTGAATATGATCACGTAAGCCACGCTCAATGAAGAATAATTGAGGTTGATGCCCTGCATTAAACCGAACCGATCCAGGATCAGGCTGAGAACCTGGCCGATGAGATAGCCGCCAACCGCCCCGATAACCCCGTAAACAAACGATTCGGCCAGGAAAAACATCCCTATATGATGCGGATTCAGGCCCACGGCATTATATACCGCTATTTCTTTTTTCCGTTCGTATACCGCACCAAGCATCGTGTTCAGGATAATCGTGCTGGCAATAAAAAGCGGCACCAGCAGCACCGCTAAGCCGCCCATGGATGTGCTGTAATTGGAACCGACGTAATACACGCCGGCGGTTACTTCCCGGTCGGCGTCGCCGAAAGCAAACGGGAACATGCTGCTTATATAGAAGTTGGCGCGAGTGACGGTCAGCAACAAATCCACAGCCTTCCAGACAGGAGCCTCTTCCGGCAACTTGACGGAGATGCTGTATGGAACAGCCCCCATTCGTTTTGCGGATTCAACCGGCATCAGCAGCAACGAGCCCACGTCGACAAACGTGAACGCTCCTTCATCGAGTTCTATATCGTCTTCCGCTGTATCCGGGTCAAAGGCAACATCCTGTCCGAAACGCGTGTC
>PXDL01000416.1 GCA_003566395.1 Balneolia bacterium
AAAATTCCGGCAGAGTCGTTTACGCGCGATTCCGGAATGTGAAAATCCTGATCACTGCATCCCAAAAATACCGGCGTTCCTTTAAAGTCGCCGCTGTACTTTTTCATGTTGATGTCCGGACCTATAAGGCCACCGCTAAATACGATAACCCCGCCGAAGCGGTCCGCATTACGGCAGGCAAACTCTGAGGCAAGACAAGCGCCCTGACTGAATCCCATCAAAAAAATCCGGTCTTTGCTGAAGCCTTTTTTCTCTAAAGCATCCACGAGATTTTCAAGCAGCCCGAGAGCCGAGTCCAGCCACGGCTGGTTCTTATTTTCGTCTTCCATAAAAGAATACGGATACCAGGTATTGTTCGTGGCCTGAGGTGCGGCGTAGTGGGCGTCATCGAGGCGGAACTCGTTCATCAGCCCCAGAATACTGTCTGCAGTAGCTCCGCGACCGTGAATAAGAATGACCGCTTTATCGGCATCTTCGGCCTTCAAACCTCCATAAACTGTTCGATCAATTTCGTGTTTCATAATGTATGGTTCAGGGTTATTGTTTGATTTACTTGTTTAAACAAGTATTGTGCTACTTCGTTCCTTTCAAGAAAGCTTCGTTTAACCGTTCGCCCGTCTTCTGCCTTATCATCACAAACCACTACACGGCATCATGATAACACAGCTTCTCCTCTTTATGCCAGGCCAGGTGCAGGGCGCGGCCGGATTCTTCATCCAAAAACCGAAGCCGGACCACTTTTTGGAGTTCTATCTGATCGGCCTCATCCGGCTTGATATGCAGCTCTTCAAGTAAATGAGGCGAAAGCCTGCGTAGTTCCGTTACTTTTTCGTTGAGAAAATCCATGTATTCGAGGGAGGGTTTTCCGTCGCGAAGCCAATTCAACAGTAAACTGTACACTGCATGACCGGTATAGGCAAGCTGTTCGGCAAGCTCGTCAGGCAGGCGTTTATGCGGTACATGATGCGCAAAAATATAGAGCTGCAGCGCTCGCTCGAACAGCTCTGCTTCACGCCCGTTGATACGCAGCTTTTCCGTAAGTTCGGGGAGCTGTGAAGCTTTTTTTCTCCGGAAACGGTTAATCACGTTTTTCAACATACACATCGGGGAAAGTAAGTGCGTCGGCGGGATCCCAGAAATGACGCGCAAGATCTACCGTGTCTTCATCCAGAAACGTAATGGCTTCCTGTTTCAGAAGCATCTCCATTATACCCGGCCCGAAATACGCTTTACCGGTCAGTTGCCCGAGCCGGTTCACAACCCGGTGACACGGCAGCGAAGGCCCGTCTGTCTTGAGTGTCTGATTCAGCGCATATCCGACGGTTCGCGCGCTTCCGCCCGTGCCGAGAAAACGCGCAATCGCTCCATAAGTGGTTACGCTTCCATACGGTATGCGTTCCACAACCTTATATACGCGATCGTAAAAGTCTTCTTTAGTATTGTTTTGTGATGACATCACTTCTGAAACAAAGATTTTAGGCGTTCGAATGTCTGTTCATCCAAACGGGATTCACGGTTTAACCATTCGGCCGTGTAAAGGCCCAGTTGCCGGTAGAACTGTTCGGTTTCGGGCTGATTTTTGAGACGGTTCAAATGGGCTTCAACCGTTCCCGTGTCCCCACGGCGCAGCGGGCCGGTGAGCGCTTCAAGGGGGCCCTTTTCAAGGGTATTATCCATCGTACTGCGAACAAGCGGACGCAAAATCCGGTGAACCTCCGGGCCAAGATCGGGCGCGGCCTGGCCGGCAGCCTGCATGAGTGTCACCAAATAATTTGAAGCAAAAACCGCTGCAATATGAAGCTGTTTTTTCTGCTCTGGGGTTACCCGCAGCACGTGGCTTCCAAGAGATTCAAAAAGCCGGACGGCCGTGTCCGCTTCTTCATCCAGCAACAGGCTTACGGTTATGCCCTTCCATACATCCGGCCCGGCTCCCTCCGGAAATGACTGTACCGGGTGGGCCGAGCCCGTCACAAAACCTTTTTTTCGAAGCGGGTTAAGTACTTCGAGCCCCCGCGCACCCGAGGCATGCAAAAAAATCGGTTTTCCCGAAAAAGCAAGCCCGCCGAGCTGCCGGGCCACCATTTCAATCGCATCGTCGGAAACAGCGATATAAATAAGTGCGGCATCGGCCGGCACGTCGGTTATACCGCCTGAGATGCCGGACTCATCGGCCGAGCGGGCGTACATACCCTGTGAAATAAATCCGGGATGGGCAGATTCCTCCAGGGCACGCAAAAAAGATTGCGCCACTCTTCCGGACCCGATCACGCAGCAGCGAATCTTTTCCGATGAGCCGGCAGCCATCATACCGGCTGAGGTATCTGACGAAGCCGGGAAAATCCGCTTAAGACAGAATCTTCATCCGCGGAAGGCGTAAAAATACTGGTACTGAGTTCCCAGTCGTGAGCGATCAGAATTCCGGCAGCCAGGGGACCGGCTCCTTCCACACCTGCATCTCCGGTATTCAGGAAATTCATCAGACGCGAAACGTCATTAGCGGCGATCATATCCCGGATTTTGGCAAGGGCTCCATCGGCGGCGTTAGACGCATCCCCGCAAACCACAATAAGGGCGTTGCGATCACGCATCAGTTCAGAAACGGCCATCGCAAGTTCCCGCACGATGGAAGGCCGGAGAGAGGCCACCTGAATACTAAGCAACTTGAAATCGTCAAGCACCGACTGCAGCATCATCAGTTGATCATAAACGGCCATTTTTTCCGAAAAACCATGATCATCTATATAAAAGTCGTCGTCTTCATCACAGAAATCATTTCGGAGCAGATCGTTGATTTGTACGCTGCCGAGCGATGTTTCGATGGATGGTGCTGAAATCATCGGCAGATATTTTTCATGTTCCCGCCCAAAACTTTCGATCACGATTACATCATCGTACTGCTCGTCTTTCAGATTGGCGTAAAGCCTGCAAAACTGATCAAAAGTTTCTTCTGTGATGGGATTCTGGGCGAAAAGCAGACGGAGGCGGTTATCTTTCACAGGTTCATACCGGTTGATGCCTTCCAGAATCTGTTTTTTGCTGTAGTTGCGAATACTCATTTCATTTATTATGAATGCGAGCCTTCCCGCACGGCGGCCGGGCTCAGAGTGAATAAAAAAAAGTCGAATCAGGTGAATAAAATA
>PXDL01000489.1 GCA_003566395.1 Balneolia bacterium
AGTATGGTGAAATCTCCGGTTTCGTCGAAAACTTCCGGATAATTATCGGCCTCGACCCTGAAACGGAAAGTTTCTGTATTTCCTTCGGGGAGATCATAAAAAAGTACGGTTGACTCCTTCTCCGATTCAATCACATTCCAGCTTTCGCCTTCATCGGTCGAGTAGCTCACCGTGGAGGTCGTAATAAGTTCCCCTTTGTCCCAGCTGATGGTAACGTTTGTGCCCGAGGCAAAAGTTGAGCCGGGCTCGGGAGCCTGATCTATTGTGATAAACGTTCCTGCAAGGCTTCCTACTCCGCCTTCAATAACATTGAAGGTGCCGGCCAACCAGATTACAGTATTGACGGAGACATCCACCGAGCCGAGGCTTTGATAGAATTCGCCCGGATCTGCAAGCGAATACCAGGACTCGCCCCCATACACCCATAATCCTCCGGCTCTTGTATTGTCACTGCCTGTATCCTGGGTGAACTGTGCATAAACTTCTCCGTCCGGCCCGACAGCCTGTACCCGGCCTGAAGCAGCCGGAAGATCGTCACCCGACATCAGGGTCCAGCCGGTCTCATCTATTTTTACAAGCCCGCCGCTGTGGTCTCCGTGCGGAAGTACGGAAACCCAGACGACGTCATCTCTGTGAACTACCGAAACTACGTAGTCCCCGGGAAGGTCGGAATTATCGGCTGTAAAATGCTGCCATTCGTCATCTTCGTACAGAAATAAGCCGCCTTCGGGCTGATGAAGATGCAACCACAGACCATCTCCGGTCCAGGCCATATTCCGGGTCGGGAACTCCGTACCCAGCGATCCGTTTTCCGGCAGCGGACTATTTTCATGATCGTAAAGGTCAAATTCGTTGAATTCTCTTCGGATAAGCCGGGCCGATGAGGTGAGCATCCACTGTGTGCTGATATTAATACCTATCAAGTCGGCGATGTATTCGTCCTCATCCTGCGCTTCAGGCATATCAGAATTCCCGGGATCAAATATGTTGTTTTCACCCGCTATCCGTCTCACCTGATTATAGCCGGTAGAATAAATCATGTTGTTTTGGTTGATAACCGCAAGGGGCATGGTGTGCACGCCGGCTCCGCCTTCAGATTCCATGTCCAGCACACTAATGGTGTCCCATTCGCCGTCCTGATACTCAAAAAGCAGAGTTTTGTACCCTCCTGTCATGGATTCACCACTCCCAAGTGCGTAAGTTCTGTTGCCGGAAATCCCAGTCCCGGACATACTCAGGTATTCAAGTTGGTTGAGCGGTTCCACAAGCAAAAAGTGCGGATAAAAAAACCACCCGTCTTCCACATTTAGCAGGTTTTCGGTTTGCAACTCCGAATCTGATGAATCGATACTTTGTGCTTTGAGATTATCTGCGCCGCCCCACAACAAGAGTGAAACCGCCAGTAGATACAATGTGCCGTAGAATAATGCTCGCATAGTAAAACCCTGTTTTATGACAAATTCTGTTCTTACTTACCTATGCGTATTCAACCTTCCGTACCTCTCAAAAAAACTGGTACACCACTTTTGCAATACAGTTAATACATATGCTGCTCATCATTTTGCGGGTTCCCCTATACTTTTTCGGATAATTTGAGTCAGTTTCTACTTTGTTCACGCATACCCTTACAGATTAAACACTTTTTTGGATTCAAACTCTCAGACTTATTATGAAGACAACCTTGCTCAACCTTACCATTAAATATATTACCGGCGCCGTTATCGCAGCACTGCTTCTGAGTGCATGCAGCGACAGCAGCAGCTCCGATAACGATGAATTCGAGGATGGCGTCCGGATAGAAATCATCGATATATTGGGGGAAGAAAATCTCAACACGCTTGAAAATGAGCTTAATATGCCTATCCATCGCGGGCAAAATCCTCCTGATATTCTTGGATTTTTCAACTCGGTGGTATTCAACCAAAAAAACCCCGATATCGGCGTAAGCTTTGTGATGGCTCCTTTAATTTTGATAGAGTCACTGGTACCCGGTGATGAAAACCGCGACCCCGATTCTTTTTGGGATCTGTATTTCAGGTTCAGCGATCAGAATATGGACGACTACACCATATTTTTTGAAAACAGACATATACAGGAATCAACAAGCACCGGCCTTTCATCCTATATTATCGGGGAAGAAGACATGTTCACGATTGCCGGTGAAGTTGTCCGGGAAACCGAAGAAGGAACCGTTCGCACCGTACAGGTCATTTCCGGGAGGGTGACCGAAGAAGGCATAGCCGAAACCCATTTCTCGTTCATTATGGTGGATAATGCAGGAAATGAGGATCTGGTAGATGACGGCACAGGGCGCACGTTTAACGATGGTGAAGGCATTTCCGAACCTGCCGACTTCCCTGAAGTTGAAGAAGATGCTCCCATCAAAGGAGATGAGCCCGGCTTCAGCTACTGGGATCTCTTCAAAAAATAAATTTTGTTCGGCTGAAACTTACGGCTTCGGATTACGAATACGCCGTAACTGTTTCTTCTTGAATGGTTGATTCCGTTTATTTTCAGTATCAAACGGCGCGCTATACCCCCCGAAAGGCTGACCTGAATTTTCAGGTCAGCCTTTTTCTGTTTTGTCTGATTTCAACCGGCTAATTTAGACTACCCTCTATTTCACCAGCGTCATGCTGCGGGTAATAACTTTGCCGCCGGCGTTTAAGCGGTACATGTAAACACCGCTGCTGAGTGCAGTTGCATCGAAGGATACCGAATGCCGGCCCGCTGGGACCGTGCTGTTTAACAAGGTGGCCACCCGCTGCCCGTTTATGTTGAATACCTCCAGCCTCACGTTGGACATTTCCGGTAATTCGTAGCCTATCGTTGTGGTGGGGTTGAACGGGTTGGGGTAATTTTGTTCGAGGGTGATGGCCGTTGGAAGCTCCTCATCTCCGGGTATGGAAACCGGTTCTTCACTGTTGGTTACTCTGATATAGTCGACCTGAGGGTCAATCGAAACCACTGATTCAGCCGAAGCCTCCTCAGTGTAGAGCAGCTCGCCATCAGCATAAAAGTCAAAAAAGTAGATATAGTTCTCATCATTATATGCAGATGGGCTGACGGTTACCGGAATAATATTGCCGTCCTGATCCTTGCCCTGGTTTAAATATACTCTCCCGATGCTTGAAG
>PXDL01000251.1 GCA_003566395.1 Balneolia bacterium
CCGGCCTGGCTTCGGCCTATCATGCCTGGTTTATACGAAGAGTGGCCGACAAGCCGACCCTGCTGAAGAAAGCGATGGGCCTGGACCGAAGCGGCCGTGCAGAATTGGATAAGCATGCACCGTTTGTAGCAAAGCTGATTGAGAAACTGATTTATCCCGAAACCGCACGCTCGTGCTATGGTTTATCCTGTCTTCTCGACCGCGGGCTGCTTTCTCATCAACCTGTATCAAGCGGGCTCGAACGTTTGATGACCCTGGAGCTTCACCCTGAAACCCGAAAAAATTTGCTTAAATCACGTCCTGATTCCAAGCTGGACCCGGTTCAGATTATGACGGCCGAATGTCTCGGTATTTTAGGTCAGCCGTTGGGAATCGGTCAGGGCTGGAACCCTACGTGTCAGTCGGCGCGTGGTATAAGCCTGTGGAGCCGGCATGCACCGGGTAAACTTCTTCGCATGATTGAAACTGCGGCAAAGACCAACAATATCACCATGCGGTTCGAAGCGCAGCTGCTTTCTTCATCGGAGCTTGGAGCCGGACTTGCCAAAGAAATTGATTACAACCTCGATGCCGTTTCCGTGGTCCTCGTGCCTCACCTGGATAAAATTTATAACCGCATGATGGAGCTGGCCGCTTTCCGGAATGAAGATCCGCACAAATGGGTAAACCCGGCGCTTTACGGCCACTGGATTCCCGTCGGATTTGCATCGGCTTATGATTATATGACCCAGTCGATCCGTGATTATGAGAAGTTTCTGAGAACATTTTATGTGACGCATCACCCTTCATATAATGGCGGTCACGATCTGGCTTATCCAAACCCGGTAGGTATTTTTCTGACCGGAGCAAACGGCGACCTTCTCGGATTTCATGCGGTTTCGCTTCTGCGTGTTGCCGATCATGAAGGCGAAATGCGCATCTATTTCCTAAACCCGAATAACGAAGGCCGTCAGCAGTGGCAGTCCGACATCCGTCCGTCGGTAAGCGGAAAAGGGGAACGGCCGGGAGAATCATCGCTGCCGTTTTTTCAGTTTGCGTCCCGTCTGTACGCGTTTCACTACAGCCCGAGCGATTTGTCCGATTCAGATATTGTTGATCAGGAAGAAATCGATCAGGTTCGTGAAATTGCAGAACATAGCTGGGGAACGTCCTACACGTGGTCGGAAAATCCGGCGAACATGAAAAATCTGCTTTAGGAAATCTATTGAACGTAGAGCACGCTAAGAGTCTCTTACAACGTATAACCGCAGACAGATGACAGGTACAGAAGTCTTTGTGTAAACAGTTCTTTTGTCTGTCGTCTGCCTTGCTTTTTTTCGCTCAGGCGTTAAACACGAACAATATCTCAGGTTTTTCAAAGCCTTCTAACAATCATTTTAACGAAGCCCGTTAGGTGCTGCGGGCGAATAAACGATTTGTAATCCCATGGTTCGACACTCATCCAGGATTGAGCTAAGTCAATCTGCCTTGAAGACCAACTTTGGTTTCATCCGAAAAAAAATAGGCCCCGAGCCTGTTATTTCATCCGTGGTTAAAGCCAACGCTTTCGGGCACGGAATCTACCCGTTTGTTCCCATGGCTGAAGACTGCGGCATCCACCATTTTGCCGTTGCATCAAGCTATGAGGCTTATGAGGTGCTGGAAGCCCGTACAAATCCCGAAAGCCGGGTGATGATCATGGGTATTCTGTACGAGTCGGACCTTGCGTGGGTGGTTGAGCATGAGGTGGAGTTTTTTGTATATGATTTCCGCCGGCTTGAGCAAGCCAGGAGTGCCGCCGAAAAAGCAGGGAAAAAGGCAGTCATTCATCTTGAGGTTGAAACCGGAGGCAACCGTACCGGTCTTTCGGAAAAAGAGCTGATGTCGGCCCTTCGTTTTCTCAAGAAACACGAAGATACGATTCAGTTTGAAGGCTTTTGCACCCATTTCGCCGGCATTGAGAGTCTGGCCAATCAGTTCAGGGTTCAGCGTCAGCTTACGCGGTTTAACGAGCTGTACAACAAGGTGAAGAAATTCGGATACCTGCCGAAGCTGCGGCATACGGCTTGTTCAGCAGCTGCGTTGGCTTTTCCGGAAACCGTTTTTGATATGGTGAGGGTGGGAACGGCTCAGTTCGGGCTATGGCCCAGCCCGGATATTTATAATATGCACCTGATGGAAGCCGGAAAAAGCAAAGATTCACCCCTGAAACGCATCCTGACCTGGAAAACCGATATCATGCATATCAAGGATATCAAAAAGGATGAATTTGTGGGATACGGAACGAGTTTCCAGGCCCCCCGTGATATGCGTATCGCGGTTATCCCCATCGGGTACAGTAACGGATATCCACGTACACTATCCAACCGGGGAGAAGTCATTATACGCGGAAAAAAAGCCCCGGTCGTAGGGCTAATTAATATGAATGTATTTATGGTGGATGTGTCTCACCTGCCGGACGTAGAACTTGATGACGATGTAATTCTTATCGGGCGAAACGGGCGTCATTCCATTTCCATCCGCTCATTTTCGGAATTCACCAACGCTATAAACAATGAATTGGTTAGCCGGCTTCCTTATGCCATTCCGCGCAAAAGAGTACGTTAGGATTTTTTCATGGCAGGAAATTACTTGCTTCCCCATTACCGGTTTAAACGCTTTGATTCCCGGCCTGAACGATAGTTGAGATTTATTTTCGGCTGCCGAGCGGGAATGTCAGCACCTCATCACACAGCTCGTTCACAATTTCGGGAAGATGGGATGAGATGATGAGCGTGTCACCGTGCTTCTTTTTGCGCTCGTTAAGATAGGTTGTGAGAGTGCGGCGCGTTTCCACATCAAGGGCGCGAAAAGGCTCATCAAGCAGGATAAGCGGTGGTTCGGCAATAAGGGCGGATGCAAGCAATGTTTTCTGCATCATACCGCTGGAATAGGTACCGATAAGCGATCGGCGGCGCTCATCAAGAGAAAGCAGGGTAAGCAAACGATCAATTTTTTCCGGACTTTCATCCTCTTTCCATAAACCCCGGGACCTCAGGATAACTTCAAGCAGCTCGTCGGTATTGGCAAATTGAGGCAGCTCGGAGCTGTCGAAAGCAAAGCCGGTATGCGCCAGATACCGGTGAGGTTTATGATGGATATTCAGCTCCCCCCATTTTACTTCTCCCGAAGTCGGGTAGGCCGCGGTCGTAAGCAAGCGAAGCAGGGTGGTTTTCCCGGAACCGTTCGGGCCGGTTAGGCCGGTAGCCGTTCCTTTTGCAAAGGTGTAGCTGAAGCCTTCAATCACGAAATCGGACTGACCGTACCGTTTACTAACGTTTTCAGCTTTAAGTACAGGTGTGGAATCAGGCATATAGGTTTTTGGTTCGGAATTCATGCAGCAGGGTGAAGGTGACGGCCGCAATCAGTGAAATGAGGGCATCAATGGCAAGCCAGTGCAGAATAAAGCCACCATCCACCCGCGTGGAAAAAACGGACCACAATCCAGTCGGACGGTGCCAGCAAGCGGTATTGAAACAGCAGAGGTGCAAACGGGCGCGTTACCAGCAAATAGGAGAGCAGCGTCTTACCCAAAATAAGCAAGGTGATATAGGTAGAAATGATACCGTCGCTAAGCCCGGCATAGAAGAGCGTCCAAAGAATGAGATGCCCGGTAACCAACAGCCTTCCAATGGGCTGCTTGCGGTCGAGTTGAAGCAGGGAGAACCATGCGGCGGGTTTCCACCGGGCCGGAACCCAGTACAGGGCATCGTGTCTGAGCGGCTCCCGGCCTTCCTGAACGGCTTTCGGATTGAGAAACAGCTCCGCATAAAAAGCATTGGTGTGATAGAACAAGCGGTCAAAAACAGCTTTGATGCCGCCGATTCGAATTCCGGCATAAAGAACCAAAATCGCACCGGGAATCATCTCCAAAGACGCTTTCCCGGTAACGCCGGCCAGCCAGGCACCGGCCACCACCAGCAACATGCCACCCCCGGCAACAGAGATGGTTGTTAGCAGCGAAGGAAAGCTTCCGGGCGGCATAGAGGCCGGCTGACCCGTATTCCTGAGGGCATTCAGAAATCCGGCCCCTCTTCGTCCTTCCTGCCATTCCTGACTTACGGCCCCGATGCTGATATACCGTACAACAGCCATCAAACCTATTCCGAACATCAGCAGCCAGCCGCTCAAAAATGTGACGGCTTTTGATTCGAGTTGTGATAAAGGATTTCCGGGATCGAAAAAGGCAAGGAGGCCGAGCATCACGCTAAAAAGAACAAAAACCGGAGCAAGGGAAGATGCCGTATAGCGAAGCAGCGCAGCAGGGGACAAATTCAGGGATTGGAGTAAAAACCGTTTCCGGTCGGGAAAACGAACGTGAGGTATGATGAAGGCAAAAAAACCGCACAGAACAAAATTGAGGTAGCGAATCATCACCATCCGTTCACCGGGGGAGTCGGCCGTTGCGGCAGCCGAAGCCATCAGGTAGCAAAATGCAAGGGCCGCTAAAACAAACGAAATCCGGGCCGTTTTGTCCGGATTGGTTCTGATAAAACGATGGATATGGGTTTGGTTTGAACTCACTTTAAAAGCTTAAATCCGAGGCCGGCGGCAACTTTTCGGTCAGATTCGGGAAGGCCGCTCAGCCTGTGATAGCGAAACTCCATGCGAAGAGGGTGGGTGTTGCGGAGACGCGTAAAATCGGCAGGGCGTTTCCGCAGTTTCCCATCCAGCTCAAAAGCAGGGTGAAGTTTCTGAATCGCTGAATATAAGCCATTTCGGGCATCAATTACACCCGGAAGCTTCTGCTCCGGTTCGGCATCGCTCACCCTGAAGCCGAGCAGTCTGCCGGCTTCGGCAAGGACCATGCGCGCAGCCTGAATCTTTCCCTGTTCGCTGTAACCCGCAATGTGAGGCGTCGCCAGGTCAGCCGCTTCAAGTGAATCAGATTGAAGGTCAGGTTCATTCTGCCACACATCGAGCGTCAGGTTTTTCAGATGTCCCGATTTTTTCAGGGTGACGGCGTCTTTTTCATTAAGAACACCCCCGCGTGCCGCATTTATGAGCATGCGGACGGGTTTATCCTTAAGGGTTTCTTTTGTGAGCATCAGTGCCGTGGGGTGAGGGCCTGTATGCGTGAGAGGCACGTGAAGGGAAACGATATCGGAATTCAGGGCATCGTGCAGCGGTGTGTGCTCAAAGCCGGGTTTGCTTTCATTAAGCATAGGATCGCAGGTTCGGCAAGTGATACCAAACGAGCGAAGAAGGGTTGCCGTCCGGCTGCCGGTTTGGCCGTATCCGATGATGCCTGCGGTGAGTCGGGGCAATTTCGACACATCGCCCTTAACCCCGTGTAACACCGCCGTGGCCACATATTCGGCTACAGAGTGCGCATTGCATCCCGGACTGTGGATCATCCGGACTCCGTATGCGCCAAGATGATTTTGATCTATGTGATCGGTTCCGGCGGTTGCCGTACCAATTATTTTAAGCCGTGAAGGGAATTCGGGAAAAGTGGCTGCGTCAATTTTAGTCACTGTTCTCACAAGCAGCATATCGGCCTGCGGGAGTTGCGCTCTCAGGCTTTCATCAGAACTGAAACGGAGCAGCCTGACCGGTGCGTCGTGCAGAAGAAAATCCAGCCAGGGAATATGGACATCAGAGAGAAGAGTTGTCAAAAAAGAAGGTGTCGAAAAAGTGACAAGAACGTTCTAAAACGCGCGTCGGAATGGATTTTTAGCACGCGGTTTGTCGAAAATCTCTTTCATCATAATGGCCCGTCTTGCGCTTCCGGGCTCGTTTATGTTTTCCAGAATCAGGGCTGCTTCACCTCGTGAAACGCCGTCCGGTTTTCCGTAAATGCCTTCGGTAGAAGAAGCGCGGCCGCTGAAAATCGGGTTATCGGAATCCTGTTCAAGCTCTTTGAGAATGTTGTCGCTTTCACTCTTGGTCATCCCCTTTTTGCGGGTGGTCAGATCGTCGCTGAACGGGTCGGCCGAGAAGCTCTCCCGCGCCTTTTCATCGCTTACAAGCGGTTGCGATTGGCTGCGCTGCGTTTGTTGCTCCCGGGGTTTCGGTTCCGGTTTGGATGATTCGCCGGTGAAAATGGATTCCAGCTCCTTCATCGCCTCTTCCCAGCTCTGAGGCTGCTGCTCCTCCTGCCCGGTTTCCCGCTGAGACCGCGCCTGTTGCTGTTTTCTCTGTTGTTGTTTCTTCTTATTCTTGCTGTCGCCAAACAGCCATTGAAACAGAGAATAAATGATAAACAGGATGATTAAGGTTTCCATATTTGAAGGAGCTGCTTTTGTGTTATTTTAGGGTGAAGACCGAACAGATGGTTAACGCATAGTTTGGCTGTGATGTTTCCGAATGTACGGAATCCCGAAAACATAATCAGATGGAATACCGGGCATTTTATAGCTACAATTTCCTTAACGTCTTCTCATTCGTGTATCCCGGCTATTTGATTTGATCAACAAAGGCTTTGCAAAACCGTTCTTTTGCCTTATCACAAAAATGAAACCTTCGAATAGATAGCCTACTCTCCGGTTTCATTTTTGTTCCGGCGTTGAATACGACCAAAATTCACGGTTAATCAAAGCCTTCAAAACCAGAATTACAGATTATAAAAACTTATGCCCAACAATAAATTCAATGTTGTTTCACTTATACGCCGGAAAAGAGACGGCGGAAACCTTTCGAAGACCGAGATTCAATATTTAATTGATGAATATACAAAAGACGCCCTCCCTGATTATCAGATGAGTGCTTTTCTGATGGCCGTTTTTCTCAAGGGTATGAATGATGAGGAAGCCTCGGCCATCGCTTATGCCATGCTGCATTCGGGCAAGGTGATGGATTTGAGTGAAATCAACGGCGTAAAGGTTGACAAACATTCCACCGGTGGTGTAGGTGATAAGCTCTCGTTAATTCTTGCGCCGATTGTAGCGGCAGCGGGTGTTCCGGTTCCTATGATTTCCGGACGTGGGTTAGGCCATACCGGCGGAACCCTCGACAAACTGGAATCCATACCCGGTTTCGACGTCAATCTGGACTTAACGCGCTATGTTGAAGTCATCAAAAAGCACAATCTGGTGTTCATCGGTCAGACCGAAGATATTGCCCCGGCCGACAAGCGCTTGTATGCCCTCCGTGATGTGACGGCCACGGTTGAGTGTATTCCGCTGATTGCGAGCAGTATTATGAGTAAAAAGCTGGCCGAAGGAATCGATGCCCTCGTACTGGACGTAAAACATGGTTCGGGTGCTTTTATTAAAGATCCGGAAGAAGCAAAACTTCTGGCCCGACGGCTGGTGGATATCGGTTCTGAATTCAAAAAAGATACCGTGGCTTACCTAACCAACATGGATCAGCCGCTGGGCTACAAAATCGGGAACTGGCTTGAAGTGGAAGAAAGTATTTTCTGTCTTCAGGATGAATGGCCCGATGATGTCCGGGAAATAACACTATTGCTGTCGGGTTCCATGATTCAGCAGGGCGGCAGAGCCGAAACCCTCGACGACGGCATAGAAATGGCCAAAGCAACCATCCAAAACGGCTCCGCCCTTAAAAAACTGCGTGATATCGTTATTGAGCAGGGCGGTGATGTAGCGGTGATCGAGGATCCCGGAAGTTATAAACCCGCCGCGCACCAAACTGATTTCACGGCGGCCAAAGACGGAGTGGTGTCAGCAATAGATGCCTACCAGGTAGGTATGGCGTCGCTTGAGCTTGGAGCGGGACGTAAAGAAAAAACCCAACCCGTTGATCCTGCCGCCGGAATTGTTCTTCGTAAAAAAATCGGTGATAAGGTAAAGCAGGGTGAAACAATAGCCGTACTGCATACGAACAAGGAGGCGCAGTTTGATGTGGCCCTGGAACTTCTTGAAAAAGCCTATGTTGTTGAAGACAAAGCCGGTGCATCCAGGCCGCTGATTACACATGTTGTAGATGCCGGGGGGATTCACGATTTTGATTATTCCCGGGTACCGGCCCTTAAATGAGTACTTAATTTTAAAGAGTTATGTGGAACCGATTTGTCAGAGCCATTAAATCGTTATTTGGTGGTGTTGTATCGAGTTTGGAAGATCCCAAGCTTATTCTTGAACAGAACATTCGGGAACTGAACGATCAGGTTCCGAAGATGAATGAAAACATCGCCACGGTGAAGGCGAATCTTGTGATGCTCCGCAAAGAGCGTCAGAAGTATGAAAAGCTGGAATCAGAACTCACCAATAAAATAAAATCGGCTATCAACGCCAACAGGGACGACATCGCAGAAAACTATGCGCTTCAGCTTGAAAAGGCGCGTGAAAACGTACTTGCTACCATAGAGCAGGAAAAATTTGCCGAGCAGGCTTACGATAAGTCGCTTCAGGTAAAGAAAACGTTTATGCGGGAGAAAGACCGCAAAATCCGTGAAGCCCGTGAAGCCCTTCAGGCCCATGAACGCGCAAAATGGCAGTCCAAAATTGCCGATACGCTCGAAAAGTTTGAGATTTCCGGAATCGATTCAACGCATAGTGAGATGGTGAACCGGCTCAACGAGCGTACGGCGAAGAACGAAGCCCGTATAGAAATGGCGATGGACAGCCTCGATACCAAAACTCTTGAGATTGAGCTTGATGCCGAGCGTATGCGGGCCTCCGATCTTGTAGCCCAATTCAAACGGGATATGGGCAAAGAAGCCCCGAAGGAAGATTCTCAAAAAGCGCAGCCCGAAACGGAGAAAAAAATCGATATCACCGATGAGGAGAAAGAACCCGAAAAAACGTCCGGAAAGACCATCGGCAAGCAGAAAGAATAAATCCGGACGTTTAACAGTTGCCGGATCCGTGTTGGCTTAGTGGGCAGGACCGGGGTTTCAACACACCAAAAAAAGAGTATGTATGTCGCGCGAAGAACGGGAACGCCTTAAGCAGGAATACAAAGAGCATTACAGGCAGCTTCTGGAGCAGAAGAAAAAACTGGCTGCATATGAGCGCAAGGCGCGCATTATGAAATCTCTTGAAGCTATCGATCCTTCGCCGGTGCTTCATTCGTTTCAAAACGCGCTTCAAACAGTTCGCGAGAAAATTACGCTGGCCGAAAGCCGTCTTGAAACCTGGATGGATCATCAGCAGGGTGAAGAGGCCGCACCGCCTCCGCCCGATGCCGAAGAGGTGATCCGAAAGGAGCAGGCCGGTCAGCTTGTCCGGCAAATCAGGGCTGAAATGGGCGTTATAGAGCGTGACCTTGAGGATACCGCATCAGGTATGAAATCAGAAAAAACGGTCTATTCTCAACATCTTTCAGAGAAGAAGCGCTCGGGAGATCAGGATACGGAATCCGACCCGGCCCGTACCGATTCAGATGCTCCTAAAACAATAGGCCGTAAAAAATCGTAGGAATCAGGGTTACGTTTCCATTCATCTTCATCCCGAAAACAGCAGCCAAATCGTATGGATAAACCGATCAATTATACACGAGAAGCCTTTCTTCATCCGCTCAATTTGGCGATGCTGATAGCTGCATTTACCACGGCTTTTTTTGTTTCAGGCTCCGAACCACTTGTCAATATCATCGTTGCCATCACCATAGCCTCGGAGCTGATTTATTTGGGTACGGTACCGAGAACAGCCAAATTTCAAAAATACATCAACCTACGGGCCTTTAAAGAGCGAAACGACCGCTTTGATGAGCGACGCATTTTCGGTTCACTGAGCGAAGCCTCGCAGAAACGGTTTTTAGTTCTGAAGCATATCTCGGGCCTGATTCGCGACAATTTCTCAAAAATGAATTACGCTTCCAGAGGCCTGCTCGATAACCTCAACACCCGCATCGAGACCCTTCTTACCAGCTATATGTTGCTGCTTGAAAACTACGAGCGTTATCAGTTTTATCTGCGCAACACTACCGAAGAGCGGCTCGGAAAGGAAATTGAGTCCACGGAAAAAGAAATTGATGAAAGCAGTTCGCAGCGGCTGACAAAGGTGCTTATGCGAAGGCTCAATATTCTTAATAAAAGGCGTGAAAAATATGGAGTGGCACGTGAAAAATACTTAATTTCAGATTCACAGCTCAAGACCATAGAGGATACCATCCGATACATTTATGAAAAATCAATGACCATGACCAACCTCAGCGAAATTGAGCAACAGGTTGATACGCTGCTCATGGATCTTGAAGATTCTGAAGCGATATTTAATGAAGTGGGAGGCGATCCGAGTGAAGTTCCTTATTATCTGAGCGAGCTACAGAAACTGGAACGTGAAGTTGAAGAGACCGATCAGCTTTTTGAAGCCGGCCCCAAGCGCGAAAAAAACTGAAATGCTGCACAGCATTTTTTTATTCAACATCCAGAAAATAATCCTGATACATGACTATTTCCGCTTTGCCAGAATTTGAAACACTTCTTCTTGAAACCGATCAGCACATTTGCACCTGCACCATTAATCGCCCCGATAAACTGAACGCACTTAACGGCCGGGTGCTGGAAGATCTTGAAAAGGCGTTCACTTATATCAACGAAGCAGACGACATCAGAGCCGTTATACTCACCGGGGCGGGTACGAAAGCTTTTGTGGCCGGTGCAGATATCAAGGAACTTTCGGCCCTCAATCCTGAAACCGGCAAAAAATTATCTGCCAACGGTCAGCGCGTTTTTTCGATGATTGAAGATTCTTCCAAACCGGTCGTTGCCGTTGTAAACGGATATGCGCTGGGGGGAGGAACCGAGCTTGCACTTTCCTGCCATATACGTATCGCAACCGAAAATGCCGTGTTCGGACTTCCCGAAGTCAGCCTCGGCCTGATCCCCGGATACGGCGGTACGCAGCGGCTTCCTCGTTTGGTCGGAAAGGGCAAAGCACTTGAAATGATTCTTTCCGGCAGAATGGTTAAAGCCCGGGAAGCGGTGGATTCCGGAATGGCTAATACGTTTTCGGGCAGCAAGGAAGACGCCCTTAAGCAGGCCCGTGAAATGCTGGGCGGAATGCTTAAGCACGGACCTGTGGCGCTTCAGAAAGCCATACAGGCGGTAAATGCCTCCGACGACGGAAAGACTTCAGGTTTGGAAGCAGAGGCCGGCCTTTTCGGCGAGCTTTGCGGAACCGGGGATTTTAAAGAAGGAACTTCCGCTTTTCTTGAAAAGCGAAAACCTTCATTTTCAGGAAACTAAGACAGCGCTGATTGGAACCTCCATCGCATAGTTTAATTTGTAAACCGGGGAGCAGCTTATGACCGAGCTGTTCATTATTCTGCTTATGCTTTTGCTTAGCGGCTTTTTTTCCGGTTCCGAAATCGGGTATGTTGCCGCCAACAGGCTGCGCCTTGAGATAAAATCAAGGGAAAACACCATGAGGGCGCACTATCTTGCATATTTTGTGCACAACCCGGATAGCTTCCTTTCAACTACGCTGGTGGGAAATAATGTGGTGAACGTCATCTACGCCACACTGATGACCTTTTTTCTACTTGCACCGGTAACCGAAGCCTGGCTCTTTTTCTTCGCCCAGCCGCCTACCGAAGTGGTGATGCTCATTATCCAAACCATAATCGCGTCGGTGCTTATTTTGTTCATTGGTGAAGTCATTCCGAAAGGGATATTCCGTGTGCATGCCGACCGCCTGGTGCCCCTGATTATCTTCCCTGTTGCGATGACCAACCTTGTGCTGCGTCCGTTTATCTGGGTGGCCAATTCCATCGCACAGTTTATCGTACGGAGTATCAATCCGGAGGCTGATTCGGTCCAGGAATTTTTTAAGCGTGAAGATATAGAAACAATTTTTCGTGAAATCGGTGTCGATTCAGATAGCGATATCGATAAAGACGACTCCGAAATTCTAACCAACGTGCTCGAACTGTCTTCAAAACGCGTGCGGGAATCCATGATTCCTCGTACCGAAATCGTAGCGATTGAAAAGACCAGTTCACTTGAGGACATCCTCAATACTTTTATTTCCAGCGGATACTCCAAAATTCCGGTGTATGAAGGCAGTATTGATAATATTGTAGGCGTCATTTTTGCCTACGATTTGTTCAAGACACCGGCTGATATGGAGGAGATTATTCGTCCGGTGAAATATGTGCCCTCCTCACAGAAATCAACGGATTTGCTCTCTGAATTCAGGAAACTCAATATCTCGGTTGCCGTTGTGATTGATGAATACGGAGGCACGGCCGGCCTGGTAACAAGCGAAGACCTTATCGAAGAGGTGGTCGGTGATATTCAGGATGAGTATGATACCGAAGAAACCATCATGAAGCGCGTGGGCCGGTCAAGCTACATTTTGAGCGGTAATGTTGAAATTGAGGATATCGAAGAACATTTTCCGGAACTCGGACTGAGGGAAGAAGAATCGGATTTTGAAACCATCGCCGGGTATATCATTAATGAGATCGGCCGAATTCCCAAAGTTGGGGAAGTGATCCGGATGGGACGGCTTCGCTTTTCCGTAGTGAAGGCAAGCCATGCCAAAATCGAAGTCCTGAAGTGCGAACTGTCGGGCGACGACTGAGTTTTGTAAACCCTTAAATCGGAATCTATGAATTACTACCCGGAATGGGCGCAGACGTTCGCGCGAAAATATCTTAGTAAAACGCTGAACCATTTCACCCTTTACGGAAATGTCCGCGACTTGGTCATGATTCGTGACGACGAGGGCGATAAGGTGACGTTTAACCGCTTTATTTCATTTCTGGGTGAGGAACTTTTCGGCGCCAGAGAGCTGGTGCTTTTTTACGACCGCTCGGGAGGAATTCATTTTCGGGATACCTCAACCCGTACCGATTTTTATAAAGCGCTGCCGTCCGGATATCAGCCGGCCGGGCCGGGTTCACCGGTTCGTTCACGAGAGCCGGAACCTTTACCCAAGTCTCCTGCTGCGGTAATGTCGCTGCTTGAAAAATACTTCAGACTTCGTACCGAAGAGGGGAAAAGCGTTGCGCTCATCATCGATTATGCTGAGACAATCGTGCCGAATGCAGAGACAAGTTCGTCCGGCCCCGACGACCGAAATGTCCTGGTAAGTTTGTTGAAATGGTCGCAGGACCCTCTTTTTCTGGCCTCTGATTTTACGGTGGTGCTGCTTACCGAAAATCTCGCGGATATAAACCGAAGTTTGGTTCAAAGCCCGTATAACGCGGCCATTAAGGCAGGTTTACCGAACCTTGATGCCCGTTTGGCCTTTATCCGCCATTTTTTTGGAGAGGATAAAAAGGCGTTTCGGAAGCTGTCGGACATTTCTGAAGAAGTACTTGCCCAGCAAACGGCCGGACTTAACTTCATACAGCTCAAAAGTATTCTTGCCAACGCCCAGGAAAACCGGGCACGGATCACCTTCGAAAAACTCAGCCGCACAAAGAAAGAGCTGATTGAAGCCGAGGCTCATGATCTGCTGGAGTTCGTGGAAACCCGGTATAATCTGAATGACGTTGCCGGTCACGCTATGGTGAAAAAACATCTCCGCCAGGCAAGCAAGGCTTTGCAACAGGGCCGGGGTGATGTGCTTCCGATGGGCTATCTGGTGTGCGGTCCGGTCGGAACGGGAAAAACGTTTCTGGTAACCTGTTTCGCCGGCGAAGTGGGTATCCCCATGGTAAAGCTTAAAAATTTCAGGTCGCAATGGCAGGGAGTTACAGAAGGAAATCTCGAAAAAATCCTGACGCTGCTGGAAGCGATGGCTCCGGTAGCCGTTATGATTGATGAAGCCGACGCTTATCTGGGTGACCGTTCAGCTTCTGGCGACAG
>PXDL01000348.1 GCA_003566395.1 Balneolia bacterium
CAAAAGGTAAAAGAAGGTTATTTCGACATCGGAATTACAAGACTACACCAAAGCAATGGGGGTTTGATATAGGTTTACTAAAAAGATACCGGCAAAAAAAGCCTATTCGGCACTTTCGATGGATTCGCTGGTTTTAACCGGACACCAATGATTTCACCATTCAAATGTAAAGCCGACATGAACTCCATGGAGGCTCTCCCGATATGCTACTATTTTTGAGGTCAGCTTGAACTTATGATGATCCGAAGACTTTTGGGTTTAACCTCCGTGGAGTTTGTATAGCCACTGCAAATTTTAAAGTGTCCGTTCTGTTCAACCTAAAACCAATACAAACGGTCAAGCTAACTTAAGTAAGGACTTGGCACTGAATAGTTCTTTGAGCCGTGAACCGTGGACTATGAGCCGTATCAGCTCTGTCATCTTTTAAATCGGCTTTATTCTCATGCATGCTTACATTACCTTCATCAGCGAACGTGCTATGCCACCAAATCGATCAAATATTACAATCAGGGAAGTATGACAACTCAGCGAACCGATCTGCAGATCGCGCATGAAGCCGCCATGAAAGGCGCCTCCGTTATTCGTCACTACACCGAAAACCGCGACCGGTTAACCATCGATCACAAAGGGCGCCATGACCTTGTAACTCAGGCAGACGTGGAGACGGAGCAAAAAATTATCGAGGTCATTCGGCATTACCACCCGGATGACGCCTTCCTCGGTGAAGAAACTTCGGCCGATGCCGGGCTGAGCGATGCCAGAACCTGGATTATCGATCCTATCGACGGCACTACTAATTTTGCCCATGCGTTTCCGGTTTTTTGCATCTCCATCGCGCTTTGGGAAAACAAGGAAGCCAAAGCGGGTGTAGTGTATGAATTCAATTCAGGAGAATTATTTAGTGCAGAGAAGGGTGGAGGCGCGTTTTTGAACGGCCGCCCCATTTCGGTATCCAAAGCTGATAAGCCGGAAGAGGCTCTGCTCGCTACCGGGTTTCCCTACAGAGATCTTGAAATTATCGATCCCTATCTGGGTTTGCTGAAAGTTTTTATGGAAGAAACTCATGGCGTTCGCCGTCCCGGTAGCGCAGCCTATGACCTGGCATCCGTAGCGGCCGGCCGCATCGACGGTTTTTTTGAATATGCGCTTTCTCCCTGGGATGTTGCCGCGGGAACGCTCCTGATTACAGAAGCCGGCGGAACGGTCACCGATTGGCAAAACGGGCAGGACTGGCTTTTCGGAAAACGCATCATTTGTGGAAATGAAGCTATGACCTCCTATATGTCCGACCGCATCAACCGGCATATCCCGGAAAAACTACGCCGGGCAAAGGGTGGTTGATTTAGATTGGAGAAGGGTTGTGATCAAGCCCTCATCCCTTAAAACCAGGGGCAATACCCAACTCCCGCTCATTCTGAACTACCCAAACCGCACGGTCCTCAAAGATACCTCAGTCCGCAGACATTTCGCCTCGGAGCGGACGAATATAGCGGTCACGAATCTGATGGGTGTTTTCAAAGCGGCCGAGCAGGTACATCATTTTAGTTATGGCCGATTCAATGGTCATATCGCGTGCGCTTATCACGCCTAAATCACGGGCGATGCGTCCGCTTTTGTATTTTTCGAGATCGACAGAGTCATAGACTGCCTGTGAAGCCATCACAACAAAAATATTCCGGTTCACACAGGTTTCCAGAAAAGGAATGAGGCTGTAGTCGCCCTGGATGGGGAAGTTTCCGCTTCCGAATCCGGCTATGATGACACAACGCACGCCGTTTTCGAGCAGGGGCAGAAATTGGGCGGGGCGCATGCCGGGGAAGAGCCTGAGCACCATAATTGATTCGCTGAAGGACGGGTAACACTCCATCTGCCGGCCTGACGGCGTGATGGAATGTTTGATCGTAATATTGATGCCGATTTCAGCAAGGGGCGGAAAGTTGGGCGAGTGAAAGGCCGTGAACTCACCTATGCTCATTTTGGTTGAGCGGTTTCCACGAAAAATTTTGTCGCTGAAACAAATGGCTACTTCACTAAAAGGCAGCGTCGCCATCTGAACGGCGTTGATGAGGTTTCGTTTGGCGTCGCTGCGGATAACGCTCATGGGCACCTGACTGCCTGTAATGATAACGGGCTTCGTCAGATTTTTGAAACAAAATGAGATAGCAGATGCGGTGTAGGCCATCGTATCTGTGCCGTGGAGAATCACGAAGCCGTCGTACGCGTGGTATTCATCCCGGATTGTTGCTGCAATGATTTCCCAGTCCGGGGGGCCGACATCAGAGCTGTCTTTAAAAAAAACTTCCCGGCACTCAATATGGGCGATTTGCGAAAGCTCCGGAATGTAACGGGTCAGGTTCATGCTCTGGTTGTTTTCCAGCGTTCCGCCGGAGCCCCGGCGAATTTGCATGGCGATGGTTCCCCCGGTTTGTAGGAGCAAAATGCGTTTCATAAGTAAGGGTAATGCTTTTTACTATCTTTCCAGTTATGAGAGCGGGGTCACCAATATACTAACTGCCACTTGTTATTTGGGTAACGAAAGAATGCCCGCGATACAGTCAAATTATTTTATAGAATAATCTCATAAGCTAACGGAAATCCGGAATAATCGCATACCGTTAGTTGTAAATCTTAATCAAATAAATACAAGCGATTAAAGATGTTTGTACTTGTTTCATTCCTAAAATTCTGATTACTTCCAATACGGTCGGCCGTACCATTATTAACGCCGAAAGTCTGGCCGGGTTGGCAATAATTGGAGATAAAGACCCGGTATTCAGGCCGAGATCGGCGGGCATGACGAGGCTCACCGGATTAATAGCTTACTTAATCCTTCAGCTAAAGAAGGCGATTTGTTTACCAAAGGCGAAACCGGATGACGAGCAGTACAAGAGATTTGGAAACCGGCGGAAAACCGGCTGCTCAAATACGGCTTTCACTATAATGTCGAGGATTTGACTATGAATGTTTATGAAACTGATAAAATCCGGAATGTGCTCTTGCTCGGGCATTCCGGGGCCGGGAAAACAACCCTGGCTGAAACCATGGCTTTTGAAGCCGGCTCGGTAAAACGCAGAGGATCGGTGGAAGACGGCAACAGCCTGTCCGATTATCA
>PXDL01000130.1 GCA_003566395.1 Balneolia bacterium
AACAGGGCGAGAACAGGAATGGTCGATTCTTTGAGGTACTCCCCGGGGTCTGTCTCAATAAAAGATTTGAACCACCTTGTTTTTGCCCCGTCGAGCTGGCGGCTTACCTGGCTCTGAATAAACTGATCCATATCACCGAGAGTGTTGCGCTGGGTTTCAGGCAGTTCATCAATTTGTTCCTGCAGTCTATCTGCAATCGTTTCTTCCAGTTCTTCCCACCCCTCACCGGAACGCGCGGCCTGGTATACACGCTGCTGAAATTCAATATTTTGTTCTACAACGTCATCGGGAATATTCTGCGCTTCTGAAATTGTTCTGATTTGTTGATTGATCACTTTATCACCCGTCAGCGCAGGAGAAGCGAGCAGCACCAGCTGGCGGGGCGAGTGGTCCCGGGCGGCAATCAGACTTACAATTCCGCCCTGGCTGTGGCCCAGGTAAACTACGGACCGGAAAGGGTTGGTATGTCCGTTTTCTATGAAATAGTTGTGTATCGCTTTCAGGTCTTCAGCAAGTTCAGAAAGCGTAGCGTCCGGAGCCCCTGTTGATCCGCCTGTGCCCCTTTCATCAAAACGAAAGCTGAAGTAGCCGTGATCAGCGAGGCCCTTTGCCAGTTCCTTAAAAACTTCAAATCCTGCGATTGGACTGTTTCGTGTTTGTGAGCCGCTGCCGCTGGAAAAAATGATTAGCGTTGAATCTTCGAACGACGCAGGTGTAACGAGGCTGCCCTCAAGCATGTGCGTTCCAATATCGATCGTGAGATCTTGTTTGAAGTGTCCGCCAAGCATCGATTCCCGCTCAAGCTGCTCTTTTCTGATTGTAAATGGAAAGTTCATTCCCGACTGTTCAAACAATCCGCTGATTTGTTCGTCGGACAGGTCATCAAGACTGGCCCGGAAAAAAGCGGGGCCTGTGCCGGTTTCAAATGAAAAAACAAGAGAGTCTGCAGTGAAGTAGGGTACTTCAACCGGCAGGTCGTAGGACGCCTGCTGTGGAATATTAATCGCACCATCCGTCTCATTATCTACAGTATTAAAAATGAGTGAAATGGCCAGATGCTGTCCCTGTATTTCTATGAACCCATCCCAGTTTCCGTCTATAAAAGAGTGATCTTGAGATTGAAGCAGAAAAGGAGAGATTGAAAGTAACAGAGCAAAATAAAATATCTTCATAAATTCACTACTTAACCCATATGAATCAAAAAGCCTGCCGAACTCAATGTACGACAGGCCGTAATCTAAATAAAGTGTGGCTTGTGACGGCTATTGGCTTTGAGCTACACCAATAACACCACATGAAAGGCGGGCACCGGCATCACCTACGGGCTGGCTTTCGAGGTCGTCTTCTTCGGCGTGGACAATAATGCCTCTGCCGAGAATGGAATCACTACCGCTGAATGACATTACAGGATCAACATAGTCAATTTCAGCCGTGCCATTTTCATCAGCGATCAGGTTACCCATATCGCCGGCATGGCGTTCATCATCTCCAGGACCGGCGTGCGGTTGGTCGTGCGGATTGAAGTGTCCGCCGGCCGAAATTCCATCCGGGGCCGTGCAGTCGCCAAATTCATGGACGTGGAAACCGTGAGCACTGTTCGGAGTGAGGTTGTGGATTTCAGCTACTACCCGCACCCCTTCGTCAGTATTGAAAAAACGGACAACTCCTTCGGCCATGTTTCCCATGGTAGGATGCAGAACGGATACAAGCTCAAAAAATTCGGGTTCATCGTACTGGGCAGAGTGTTCCATTTCCTGCTGCGCGCAGCCTGCAAGTGCAATAATCAGAAAAATAAAGATTGAATATTTAATTGGATTCAGCATAAGTTCGTTTGGATTTTGGGTTTATTGAAAGTAACAATTTAAACGTAAACATCACTCCACTGAGCGATCAATCCCCCCGCATAGCGGCTGTAGACTTGTTCTGTCAGCAGATGATCGGCTTCATGCAGCGAGATATAGCTTTTTGGATGTTTTGCTTTTGCGTAGAGACGTGCCGCATTGTCGATGCCAACCGTTTTATCTAACGGAGCGTGCATGATAAGAAGTGCCTTGTTCAGGTTTTTGATTTTGTCTTCCATGTTGGCTGATTTCAGATCATCCAGAAACTGTTTTTTTATTTTGAAAGGGCGTCCGGCAAGAGTAACGGTTGCTTCTCCGGTCTGCTCAATTTCATCGACCTTTAGCGAAAAATTCTCCTTTACGTGCACCGGGTCTGCAGGGGCTCCAATAGTGGCCACTGCTTTAACCGTGTTGATCTGGTGTGCTGCATGAATAACAGCTGCCCCGCCCAGTGAATGTCCTACGAGTATAGATGGTGCCTCGAGATTTTTCTCCATATATACAGCTGCTGCAACAAGATCTTCAACGTTAGAGGAGAAGTTGGTATTTGAAAAGTCACCCTCACTATTGCCGAGTCCTGTAAAATCAAATCGGAGAGTAGAGATACCGTGCATCGAAAGAGCTTTTGTAATATGGCCTACCGCTTTCAGATTTTTGGAACAAGTGAAACAGTGTGCAAAAAGAGCACATGCTTTCATATCACCATCGGCATGATCCAGCTTAGCTGATAACGTTTCGCCAAGAGCACCTTTGAATTCTATTCTGTCTGATTTCATAACGGGAGTGGTTTCGGGTGTAGTAATTAAGGCAATTAATGAATTGGATGGTACGCCTTTTGATTAGCTAAAATAATGTATGTTCACAAGAGTTCATGAAGAAAATAGTACTGGTAGAGTCCATTCAAAATTTTTTTTAAACCGGTTCTAATATCGTCATCCATAAAATGATGGCGGGTTACCAGGATTACTCCTGCGGTAGTTTATTTCTATTAAGATATTGATAATAAATTAGATAAGATGCGATATGTCAATCTTTTTTGCTGTTAAAGATCTCCGTATGAATTAGATAAATAGCACAAAAATCCAACACTAAACATCATTGAACCTAAAAATGGAGAGGAGCTGCGGATCAGAGTTTTGTATCATTTTACAAAAAGCTTCTTTTTTTACTTGATGTATAGTAAACATAAGACGACTTTATCACGTATTCATTTCAATTTAGAAAAATTATATGTTATTAAACCAAACTACTACTAAAGTATTAATAGTGCT
>PXDL01000541.1 GCA_003566395.1 Balneolia bacterium
CCTCCAGGGTTTTCACAACCCTGGAGGTCTGCGATATAGATAAATCAGCCTTTCTGCGTCATTTTCAGGTATTTAACAAACTGACCTCACCACCATTCCCCGGATTATTCACCAAGAATTTTTTTCGCTGACAAGGCGAAGGTGAAAAAGTGAGCGGAAGGATACTAATGTACCCTGAACACACTTTTCCAGCTTCAACGCGGTCAGCGGTAAAAATTCGCCGTTTTATAGCACACCCAAATTTTGGGTAACGTGTATTTTCTATATACCCATATTAATCAATTAATTGAACTTAATATTTTATCATTTCGTGAATAATTCGGGATTCATCAAATAACCAACTCATAAACCTTAAGCATTGGAAGCTCATCTTCATCCTGAGTGATAATGTACATGCGGCCGTCTTCTATTCTGCTGACTCTACCTTCAAAGGGTTGGTTGAACGAGGCCGTTAGTTCGCCTGTATCTGTAAAGACGATCCAGTCCGGGGTTTCATCACCCTGCATTTTTAGCCAGACGTAGCCGGACGGGTCGCAGATTATGCGTTCTGTTTTGCCCCGGATATCGGGGATTTCGGAAACCATCCGGGCTTTATCTGATGATGAAATGTCCATAGGTCCCGACACCCGGTCTATAAAATCGGTTTTTTCCTGCCGTGTTACTTCACTGTCCGGCAAGTTCAGCCTCACTTCTGTAATCAACTCCCCGTCGCTGATGCGGTAGCGCGAAAATCCTGCTTCGGTTTGTCTGATTTTGAAAAGGTACTCATCCTGAAAACAGTACTGCAGCTGCGGATGATGGGGCGAGGCAAAGCTCATCATAGGCGCACCGTCGGGTGTGTACATCACAATTTCATCACCCATTTGAAACGAGAGCACCGATTCGCTGATTCTTTCTCCATCCGTATTAATCAGATGAAGCTGTTCGTACCGGGGTTCATCCCCTTGCTGCAGGTGGGAGGAGCGCTCTATATATGTTACATTGCCGTCCGGCATTAGATGAAAATGCATGGGAAAGCTTTCGAGCGTAAAATCATTTACCGATACAAGACTTTCATTTTCCCACACGTATAGCGAAAATCTGCGCAGCATCATACTGAAAACCAGCAGCTGATTTTGTTCATTAATGCTGATATTCGGGCTGGCCATCTGAATCTCTCCGGGCCCCCGGCCTTCACGAAAAAAACTGTTGGAATACGTGCCGTCTTCATTAAACACATGAAGCCTGTTTGCCTGAAAGTCGAAGACGTAAATGTGGTCCTCATCCAGACTGCCTATAGATATGGGAGATTGCAGCATCAGCTCGTCGCTGTCGGATATCTGAAGAACCGGCTCCGCTTGCCAAACTGGCAAATCGAGTGAATCGTAGTCACTTTCAGCATCCCCGTCGGCTTCACTGCCGCATGACATAAGAGTAAAAACAACGAGTACTGAGAGCAGGCTGATAAATATAGTTTTATTCATTTTTCTGATGGTTTTTGATGATGATGGATTCAACTCATTTTAAAAATCTTAGGCGCTTTACAAATAAGGCCCAATTACACGTGAGACGATGTGCCCCCAGATTCTGTGACGAACCGGACGCTGCTCCCACTCTTCCCGGCTGATACGCTCCGAAACGGCCAGGTCTTCATCGTAATAGGCGGCCATGCGGCTTCCAAAGCCTTCATCAAGCACATTCACGTTGGTTTCATCGTTCAGGCGGAAAGAACGGTTGTCGAAATTGGTGGAGCCTACAGATACAAAGTACTCATCAACAATCATCACCTTGGCGTGGTACATTGCCGGTTGGTATTCGTAGAGGTGAACACCGGCATCGAACAGTTTGCCCCAGAGCGTATGTGAAGCATGACGCACAAACGGCTGATCAATATCTTCGTTTGGCATCAGCAGAGTTACTTCAACGCCGCGCTCAGCAGTTCGGGCAATTGCTTCGACAAAGTCATCATCCGGGAAAAAATAGGCCGAGCCGATACGCACGGTTTCCTTAGCAGACGCCAGCGCATACAGCAGCATTTTCCTGACCAGCTTTTTTCCTTCTCTTGGATGGCTGCTCACTACCTGCATCGGCATCAGGCCGGATGAATCCGCGGCCGGATAGTAGGTATCGCCTAACAACAGCTTTCCGCGCGAGGACACCCAGTTCTCGGAAAATGATGCCGAGAGCTCACTTACCACCGGGCCCCGGAAGCGGAAATGATAGTCTTTGTAGCCTCCGTCGGCAAGGTCCGGCAGCCAGGGGTCGGCCGTATTTACTCCGCCGGTATATCCGTAGCGTCCGTCCACCATAAGCAGCTTGCGATGCGTGCGGTGGTTGAGCCGGGCCAGCTGATACCATGAAGGCCTACGCCAGCGCTCAACTTCCACCCCGGCTTCTTCCATAATTTCAAACAGGTCCCCCGAAGCTATAGCTGAACCGACATAGTCCATCAGGAAATGAACATTTACACCGCGATCCGCGGCTTCGGCAAGCGTCTCTGCAAAAAGTTTACCAACCTCCTCGCCGTAAAAGTTGTAGGTTTCCTTCAGGATGCTTTTTTCAGCATTACGGATATCCTCCAGCATGGCTGAAAATTTATCCTCACCCCGGGTGAAGACCTGGACGTCGTTGTGCTCCACCCATTGTCTTCCCGTAAGCAACCCGCTTTCGATGCGGAAACCTTCATCCTTTACGGTGTAGCTGCTCTCAACCGATTCTTTTACGCGCTTTTCTTTCGGAGTAGCATTGAAAAAAAGCAGCGTACCAAGCAGGTACAGTAAAAAAAAGCCGATAACGGCCAACACAACCCACTTCAGGTGCACTTTTAAAGTCATTTAAGCCGTAGATTTATTCTGTAATGATATTTAGGTTTGTTCCGGAAAGCGCTCAGGCCCTCTTAAGTTAACAGATAAATTAAATTTATAAACGTCTGTTTCGAGAGAGTGAATGAACAATAAGCAATTGCCAATGAGGGTGGTTGATGAAGCAGCAAATTTTTAAATTTTGGTTGCAAACTTAAGTTGTATTGACGTATACATCTATTAAATACATACGTCTGATAATGAAGAATAAATTAACACTACTCCCTTTGCAAAGGGGTGGTAGCCGCGCAGCGGTCGGAGGGGCGCCGGC
>PXDL01000431.1 GCA_003566395.1 Balneolia bacterium
CATTAAAATCAGTGAGTACCTTTTTAGCGAATATCGAATATATAGACTTAATTCGCCGCTATTATATGAGTAAATCTAAATCAAATCACAATGATTTAGATATAATTTTAAATCTCCAGTGCCCAAGTAAACTTCTTTTGCCCTTTGTGCAAGTTTAAAATCAAGCTGAATCAGGGATCGGCAACCGTTCACCTTTCCAGAGAATCACCGCGGAGTCACTTCGACCACTTCAGGAGTAACTATTGGGATTAAGGTGAAACGATACCTTTTTTTGTATAACCGACCTTATCAGAAAGAAAACAGGCCCTATACGGGCCCGAAACTTTCTACCGGATACTGAAACTGTTCCGGTTCCCTGTAAATTCACATCAGAATCAGGAATTCAGTCTCCGCTCAATTTCCTCGAGCAATCCTTCATAATATTTAGGATCGCGCATCTGGCGCAGGGAATTGGTTGTGCGGATGCTTCCGTACTGAGAGGAAGGAGGGGGAAATACTTCAATAAGGTCGAGTTCTACACGGGTTTCACCTTCCATTGTTTGACGCATGGAAAATTCTGCGCGAACCGATTGGGACAGTCTGGAGCTGTATCCGAAAAATCTGGTTTCTTCTCCTCTTGAGCTGCTATAGAACTCTGCTTCTATCGAACCGTCGCTGGAGTTCGAGCGGCGCACGGTAAAACCGGTTTGGTTGAGCGCCTGCAGCGTAGCCTGAAATACGTCGTACTGCTCACTGCTGAATGTTTTATTGTTGACCTCACTTAAATCGGCGCTTCCAATATTTGTACTTGTACACGATGCCAAAACAAAGGCAAATGCTAAAGCGGCTATCACCGGAGTAATGCGCGCGTTTGAGTTTTGAAAAAATTTCATATTTATCTGTATCGGACAATTCCGTTTTACTGTTGATTTTAAACTACTTGCGAAAAGATATATCACTCAGAAGCAGAACTCGGCTATAATACTAAACTACGGGCGAATAATTGCCCGGTCTTTACATTTTAAAACCACTGATTACAAGCTATAATTAAAAAGCGCTTCCTGTTTTCCATGCTTAGCCGATTAATGCTTTGCTGTCGTATGTAAGCACATGAAATCCGTAGCCGCGCCCTGCATTCCATCATAAAACCGATAAACCGTTTACCCTAAACCTCATCCTTTCCATAACTCAGTGTTGATTTTCTTATATTGCGAAATTGTATTCGAAATTCATTATTCAATCTTCCAACTAAATAGTAAAAGTCTGCATGTCCGACCTCAACAGCCTCGATAAGCTTGTCTCTCTTACCAAAGCACGTGGTTTCATTTTTCAATCTTCAGAGATTTACGGAGGACTCGCCGCGGTCTATGATTACGGTCCGTTGGGCGTGGAACTCAAACGTAAGCTAAATCAGGTTTGGTGGGCGTCGATGACGCAAAAGCACGACAATATCGTAGGGGTGGATGCCGCCATTCTTATGCATCCCAAAGTGTGGAAAGCCAGCGGCCACGTTGACGGCTTCAACGATCCCATGATAGACGATAAAGCCTCCAAGCGCCGCTACCGTGCCGATATGCTTATCGAAGATCACATCCGCAAACTTGAAATTGACGGCAAAACAGACCGGGTTAAAGAGCTTCAGCATTTGCTGGATACCAGCGGAACACGTAAGAGCCTGACCGAGGATTTATATGATATTATTCAGGAAGAAGAGATTCGCTCCCCCGATTCAGGTGCTTTCGACTGGACCGAAGTGCGTCAGTTCAACCTGATGTTCAGCACGCAGTTCGGTGCACTCGGTTCCGGGGAGGACTCGAAAGTCTATCTCCGTCCGGAAACGGCTCAGGGAATTTTTGTCAATTTCCCGAATGTAATGAACACTTCGCGTCAGCAGATACCGTTCGGTATCGCTCAGGTCGGTAAAGCATTCCGGAACGAGGTTGTGGCCCGGCAGTTTGTATTCCGCATGCGCGAATTCGAGCAGATGGAGATGCAATACTTCGTGCGCCCCGGCGAAGACGAAGAATGGTATAACAAATGGAAGGAAGAGCGCATCAACTGGCACCACGATATCGGAATTCGGAGCAAAAACCTGCGCTATGTTGATCACCCTGAAGACAAGCTCGCCCACTACGCAAAAAGCGCGGTGGACGTGCAGTATAAATTCCCTATAGGCTGGCAGGAAGTTGAAGGAATCCATAACCGGACCGATTTCGACCTTAGTCAGCACCAGGAGTTTTCGGGCAAAAAAGTTGAATATTTCGATCCGCAGACTCAGGAGCGTTATATTCCTTATGTAATAGAGACATCTATCGGGCTGGACCGCTGCGTGTTGATGGCGCTTTGTGATGCCTACCGCGAAGAGGAAATCACCGACGACAAAGGGAAAACTGAAACCCGGACCGTACTGAAATTGCATCCCAAGCTGGCACCCATTTCCGCCGGCATATTCCCGCTGATCAAAAAGCCGGAGCTGATGGAAAAAGCCCGCAGTATCCAGAGCGAATTATCCGATTCATTTAAGGTGATGTTCGATGAAAAAGGCTCCATCGGTAAACGCTACCGCCGTATGGATGAAGCCGGTACCCCTTTCTGCATCACCGTAGATTTCGAATCGCTTGACGATCAGGCCGTAACCGTACGCCACCGTGATTCGATGGAACAGGAACGCATATCAATCGACGCGGTTGAGCGTTATCTGCGTGACCAGACCAAATCGTGGAAACCCGAGTCCTGAAGCATCCGGGACTGAACTTTGTTTCTTCTGTGTTTAACAGAATATGAGTAACGAAAAACATACCGAATCCTCCGCCTACGCCGTCATCATGTTCGACGGGGTCTGCAATCTGTGTAATGCTTCCATCAATTTTGTTATCGACCGTGATTCCGGCCGGTATTTCCGGTACGCCTCGCTGCAGTCTGAGACGGGACAAAAATTTCTTGAAAAGCACCGGCGTTCCACCAGCGAATTTGATTCCATTATTTTGAGTGAAGGCGAATCGTATTATACTAAGTCAACCGCCGCGCTCCGGATCGCCCGAAAGATGGACGCCCCCTGGCCTCTACTCTACGGGTTCATTATTTTACCCCGCTTTTTACGCGACGCTGTTTACGGTCTCATTGCACGAAACC
>PXDL01000236.1 GCA_003566395.1 Balneolia bacterium
AGAGAATCAGCACGAGAAAGGCATGATTCATCCAGTCCGGTTTTTCCTGCATGATCAGAAAAAAATCCTCCGCCATATCCAGATACATGATTTCTGCAACCGCCTCCGGAAGCAGGTCAATGTCATCTGTCTGAAATACGATCACTTCGCGAAAATCCGGTTTCGGGAAGTTTTTCGGGCTACAATGCCGAATTTGAAATGAGTTTTGCGGATGGGCAGACCTGGGCCAATGATTTCGCAGTATTGTTTACCTCCGGTCCGGAATTTAATCATGATGATATAGTATTTCAGCTGGGAGGGAATTTCGCGCACTATTCCAACAACAGGGTGCCCTGGATGACCGGTTCGACAAGTCAGCCGGTATCCGAAATGCAGCTTTTTGATACGCCGTTTGAGTTAGAAGATGTGTACGTCTGGATCGGCAACTCATGGCCGGCCGGCAGCGGTATTTTTTCGGGACAAATTGATTTGTTCGGCCTTTCCGAGCAGCCCGCCTTTATTTCTTCCGTAAACCCGACATCCGGAACCATTGAGCCGGGTCAGAGTATTGAACTTTCCGCCCTGTTTGCATCCGGTTCGCTTATAGAAGGAACCTATGAGTCGGAATTGCGCCTCGAAACCGATGCGGAAGGTCAGAGTGAAATCCTGATTCCGGCGGTTATGAATGTAACCGGAGAAGCATCTCTGTTACTGTCGGCCGAAAATCTCGAATTTGGGGAAGTGTTCGTAACAGATACCAAAACGAGAACGCTGACGGTTGCCAATACCGGGAACGGTACGCTTATGATAGAGAACATCTCAGCAAATGGAGATGCATTTTCTACAGAGATACAGTCGTTGGAAGTTCAGCCGTTTGGCTCGGAAACACTTACGGTTTCGTTTACTCCTTCAGCAGCAGGTACGTTCGAAAACTCCCTTTCATTCACCACCAACGATCCGGAAAATACTGATGTTTCGGTAGTGCTTTCGGGCACCGGCGTTTCGACCCCTCTTATTACTCTTGATCCGGATTCGGTAACCCTCAATCTGAACTCAGATACCGAGGCTTCCACCAGCTTTCTGATTCAGAATACCGGTGAGGGAGATCTCAATTTTACGATTCCGGCTTTCGATGAAGAAGGCCGGCCGGCGAGCGGAATGCTGCTTTCCGACAATGCCGAAACCCTGCCGCGATTTTTCTCAAACGCCGGCGCTACGGCAGAGAATCGGGAAGCTTCACGTCAGCGTATGATGATTGAGGCGTGGAGAAACGGGCAGCTTCAAGACCGCAGCGCTGAAATTCAGAACTATCTGGAAACAATGTCCGAAGACGTTCCGGGATTTAACAGAGCCGACGAAGGGTTGATGAATCAATCCGGTGCATTCCTGATACAGCTGGATGAATTTACAGCCCAAGGCGGTGAATTTGTAAACGTCGGCGGACCGTTTGACGGTGATCTGGAGTCGATTGCCGCTGATTTTGTACTTGATGCAGGCGACCAGCTTGTTTGGGCTTCCGACCTCACTGTGCTGCTTGCTCTTACGCCTGATCCGGATTTCAGCAATCCGAATGATTTTCTGTTGCAAATCGGCGGACATGATCACATAGCAGATATTGCGGCTCCATGGGGTACAGGCAACAGCAGCGCGCCGGGTACGCCTGTGAATACCACGCTTACAGCCAATCCGCCTATTCCGGTAGAGGATGTGTATCTTTTTATCGGTAACGGCTTTCATTCAAGCGGAGAAGGCACCTGGAGCGGTACCATTGAGGTTCAGTCGCTGGAAGGTCAGTCACCGGATTTCGTGACCGGCGCTTCGCCTGCAAGCGGAACGGTAGCTCCCGGAAGTTCGCAGGAGATTACGCTCGATATTTCGACCATCGGTCTGGTTACGGGGTCATACAGCGGAACCCTTCAAATTCAGAGTAACGACCCTGTAAATCCCGATGTATCCTTTAATCTTGAGCTGAATGTGGAAGGAACTCCCTCCGCTTCCGTAAATACCGAAAACCTTGATTTCGGTGAGGTGTTTGAACAAAGTACGGTCGAGAAAACACTAACGGTTTCCAATACCGGCACAGGCGTGCTCAGCCTTTCCGATATAAATACAGATAATGCCGACTTTTCGGTTCCGTTCGACCAAGCCGACATCCAGCCGTTTTCATCCCTTCATATACCGGTAACTTTTGAAGCCGGTGAAGCTGGAGCTTATTCGGGTCAGCTTACCTTCGTCACCAATGATGCCGAAAACGAGAGTTTTTCCATCGGCCTTAGCGCCAATGTGGTTGAAACTCCGGTCGCAGGAGTCGATCCGGATGAACTTGTGCTTGAGGCCGAAGCTGGTGAAAGCACGACAACGGAAATAAACATCATCAACAGCGGTTCGGGCCCGCTTTCGTTCAGCTTCCCAAGGTTTGCGTCTGAAGGTGAAGAGCGTCAGGCCAATCAGCGCGTAGTGAGCGGAAGTACGTCACCTCTGCTGAGTCGCAGTCTGCAACCGGGGGTGTCTGAAACCGAAGCAGAATTCCATACCCGAGACCGGCTGATGCTCGGCGAATTGGAAGAAGGCCGGATTCCTGAAATGGCTGACGAAATCGATGCCATTCAAAAGCGTCTTGAGAATGCAGGAGCAACGGCGGCGGATCACCTATCAGAAAACGGACTGATGAGTTCCGGCAACAGCTTTATGATTACCCTCGATTCATTTCAGGCATTTGGTACGGAATTCACGCTCTTGGGCGAGTCATTGAGCGGTGATCTTGAAGGCTTAGCCGCAGATTTTGTATTCGAAGGCGGCTCGGGCATCACCTGGGCCAATGATCTCACCGTACTGATCACCGATGGTCCTGTGTTGGAAGAAAGCACCCCGCTTGTACAGGTAGGCGGTTTATTCAACTACCAGGCGGAATTGTTCCTCCCCTGGGGCATGGGCAATACGGCCGCTCCGGGAACGCAGATAATCGTGAATTTTGATATTATGCCGGCCCGTGAATTTGAAGACGATGTGTACGTGTGGATCGGAAACAGCTGGGTTGACAACGATTTCGGTATCTGGTCCGGTGAAATTGAGCTGTTCGGACTAAGCGAATCCGATGACTTCATCACAGCCGCTACACCGGCCGAGGGAA
>PXDL01000371.1 GCA_003566395.1 Balneolia bacterium
AAACGCGCCAATAAACAGCCCTATAATCAGTCGGACTACAATTTCCTGATTTCGCTGGGTAACCTGGCTTTCCTTTCAGTACAGAAAACCTTCCTGCTGGAATCGCGCATCGAAAAAGAGCGCATCGAGGAAGAACTTACCATTGCGCGGACCATCCAGAATACGCTCTTCCCAAGCCCGATTCCGCGACCCAAGCCGCTTGATATAGCCGCGGTGAACGTGCCTTCGCGTCAGGTGGGCGGAGATTATTATGATGTGCTCAGATCCGGCGAGCAGTATCTCTATCTCGCTATTGCCGACGTAACCGGAAAAGGAATTCCTGCTTCACTGCTGATGGCCAACCTTCAGGCCATGCTCCATGTGCTCACCCCGCTTCAGCTCGACCTTGCCGAAACCACGGGTAAAATCAACGACATCATTTTCAAAAATACGCCCAGCGATAAGTTCATCAGTTTCTTCTGGGGCCGGGTTGATCTTGAAAACAAGCTGTTCCATTACTGTAATGCCGGGCATAATCCGCCGGTGTACTGGAATGCGAAAAAGCAAAAGGTTGAGCTGCTTTCAACCGGTGGGATGCTGCTCGGGGCCATGTCCACATTTATTCCTTACGAGCAGGGCGAGGTGGAACTCTACGAGGGTGATGTAGTGGTGATGTTCACCGACGGAATAAGTGAGGCGATGGATGAGAAGGAAGAGGAATTCGGAGAAGAGAGGATTGCCGACCTGGTAGCAGCGCATCACAAAAAAACAGCCCAGGAAATACAGCAGCTTATTGTTGATGACGTGAAAGCGTTCTGCAAGGGAAATTACGGCGACGACATGACCATGCTGGTGTATAAAGTGAACGGCGGCGGGTGATCAATTACAATGTGTAATTGACGGGAAATGGTTTAATTTGGGGTTGAGCAATTGTGAAAACACTCAACACCATTTCTGAAGATGACTGAACTGATTATTGCCGCTGCTACCGGGATTGTGGCCGGTGCTCTGCTGAGCTGGTTTATTCGTGGTTACAAACTTCGTGCGGCTTACGGGATGGAGCCGGGCGAGCTTCGTGTGCTGCGTGAGGAGTATGAGCGCGTAACCCGGGAATCGGGAAAACTTGAAGAGCGCATCAGCCAAACCGAGCGTCAGCAGGACAGCCTGCGGACCGAGCGTGATCGCCTGGCCGACGGTAATCGAAAACTTGAAAAAGACCTTGCCGGGCTTCAGGTGAGTCACAGGCAGTTGGAAGCACAGCTCGAGGCGCAGAAAGAGGAGCTGGTTAAGCAGCAGGAGCAGCTAAGGGAGCAATTCAAAAATCTTGCCACCGATATCCTTGAGGAGAAAAGTAAGCGCTTCACCGAGCTGAACCAAAAGGAGCTGGATAAACTCCTGAAGCCGCTTGGTGAAAACATCGAGTCGTTTCGCAAAAAAGTGGAGCAGACTTACGACCGGGAATCCAGAGACCGGGTGAGTCTGAGGGAGCAGATTCTGCATCTGGCCGAGCTCAACAAAAAAATGTCTGAGGAAACGAGTAACCTCACCAAAGCGCTGAAGGGAGACACTAAGGTTCAGGGAAACTGGGGTGAAGTGGTGCTTGAGCGGATACTTGAGCGTTCCGGCCTGCGCAAAGGCCATGAATATGAAACTCAGTTCAGCGGAAAGTCTGATGAAGGCGACAGGCTTCGTCCCGATGTTGTGGTGTGGCTGCCCGATGACAAATATCTGGTGATTGACGCCAAGGTTTCGCTTACGGCATGGGAGCGGCTGGTGTCCGAAACCGATACCGCCGCACAGGAACGCCACCTGAAAGAGCATCTGAATTCGGTCCGCGCCCATGTGCTGAACCTCAGCCGAAAAGATTACAGCCGTCTGTTCGAGAAAACGCCTGATTTCGTGCTGCTTTTTATCCCCGTAGAACCGGCCTTCGGAATGGCGATGATGCACGATTCGGGCCTGTACAACGAAGCCTTCGAAAAAAATATCGTTTTGGTGAGCCCGTCCACACTTCTTGCAACAATGGCTACGATTCATAACATCTGGAAATATGAGTATCAGAACCAGAACGCGGTTCAGATTGCACAGGAGGGTGGAAAGCTCTACGATAAATTTGTGGGCTTCACGGACGATATGGTGAAGATCGGCGAACAGATAAGAAAAACCGGCGATGCCTACGACAGCGCTATGAACAAACTTTCAACCGGGCGCGGAAGCCTTGTGAGCCGGGCGGAGAAAATGAAGCAGATGGGTGTTCAGGCCAGAAAATCAGTTACCGGCTCGCTGCTGAAGGACGATTCAGAAGACGACAACCCGGAAACCGAAACTCAATGAGTGTAAGCGAAACTGAAGCAACCCGAACGGCAAGTGAGGCCGGAGCTGCGATTCACACCGATGAACTCACGCGGCGGCTCTACGCCAACGATGCATCCATGTATGAAGACCTTCCGGCGGGCGTGGCCTTTCCGGACGGAGAAGCAGCACTGAAGGAGCTTGTTCACCTCGCCCGAAAACGCGGCCTCACAATAACTGCACGCGCAGCCGGAACCAGCCTGGCAGGTCAGACCACCGGCAGCGGCCTCATCTGCGATACTTCCGTGAACATGCGGAAGATTCTGAGCATCAATCCGGAAACAAAAATCGCGATTGTTGAGCCGGGCGTGATTCGTGATGAGCTGAACCGTGAAGCTTCGCGCTACGGTCTCAAATTCGGCCCGGATACCTCTACCACAAACCGGTGTATGCTCGGCGGGATGATTGGCAACAACTCAGCCGGATTGTACTCCGTGAAATACGGCTCGGTACGGGACCACATCATACATATAAATGTTGTCCTATCTGATGGCAGCACAGCCGAATTCAGGCCCCTGAGCCCGGATGAACTTGAATCGAAAACGCGTTTAGATACCCTTGAAGGCAATATCTACCGCGACATGCTTGCGCTGCTGAAAAAGCACAAAGATGAAATCCGTGCCGGTTTTCCTCATCCTGAAATCATCCGGCGAAATACCGGGTATGCGCTGGACAAACTTTGCGAGATGGACCCAATTCAACCCGGCGGCCGTCCGTTCAACCTGGCGGAGCTTTTGTGTGGTAGTGAAGGCACGTTGGCGCTGACCGTCTCGGC
>PXDL01000098.1 GCA_003566395.1 Balneolia bacterium
ATTACAAACCCTATCCGTCCGCTTTGCCTTACATCCGGTCGGTCCGGGGATTTCGGTTTGTTCTTAGGTGATTCGGATCTTGCCCGGAAAACCGAACAAGATATATCCAGGGTTTTACCGTCTGCACCTGGTTATGTAAGCGCTTTTCGTACAGTCCTCAAAAATAGAAAATCCTCATGTAAGATGTGTGGCGATGTTTTTGGGGTTTGTAAAAGGGGACGCTACTCAGTCGGGATTCAGCCGGTACACATCACCATCCGGTCACCGACCATAAATTACCGGCTTTTCCATGCATCGCCTTTATAAACTATGAAAGCAGCGAAGCGATAAATCGTTCAAGCCAAAAAAAACAGCTGATACACTTGTCATAAAGCATATCAGCTGTGAAGTGAAGCAAGTTCTCTAAATCTCTCTTCTACTTTAAAAGGGTGAAGTTTTTCGTTTCGGCAAAATCCTCTCCCCTGACACTCAGCAAATACATTCCGCTTGCCAGACCACTGCCGTCGATTTCAAAGTTATGGGTCGTTCCGGCCGCAAGCATACCTGAAGAGATACGGGAAACGCGTCTGCCGTCAAGTGAAATCACATCAATATCCACGTGCTGGCTTTGGTGTAAAATCAACTCAAAACGTGCAGAGGGGTTAAAAGGGTTGGGATAAGGATTTCCGAGTTCGTACGTGGCGGGAAGGTCGGGACCCGGCTCGGCAGAAAGGGGCGGGCTTCCGTAGGTAAATTCATGCTGATAGACTTCACCCAAATAAACCGCCTCGAACGTCCAGGTGCCTTCCGGATCAAATTCATCGAGTGAAATACCCCAGTACCAGAATGATCCATTATAGGTTTGCTCGGAGGTGTGTTCCCAGTCGTACCGGAGCGTACCATTCGGACGCCGAACACGGTATGTAGTAGTGTGGCCGCTCTGTTGATCCCGGTAATAGGCGGCAACAATAGGAAGTTCTCCGAAATCAAAATGATTCTCGAAATTGGGAATCTCGGTTTGTGGACAGCTCCTGAAATCAGGCGGGGAGTGGTGGGTAGCAAGCAGATTAATGGCGGAGTCGCGATAACCATGCTGATCTTCCCACCAGGAGAAATTATTCATGGAATTACAAGGACCTTCATACGGATCCTGCAGATTGCCATCTCCATCGTATAGCTCGAAATGAAGATGAGGACCGGTCGAAAACCCGGAACTACCAACCTCGCCGAGATATTCCCCCCTCTCCACGAAATCACCGATTTCCTTTGATGTGGTTGAATTCCGCTTCATGTGCCCGTACCAGGCGATGGAGTCATCATCATGCAGCACATAAATCGCGTTCCAGTTGGGATGGCTAAAATCGCAGTTCCGGTCGGGATGCCCGTCTATTTTCTGGATTATCATGCCCGGTGCCGCAGCCACAATTTCGTGCGTGGACTGCTCCATCTGGTAAAATGCAAACGGCCAGGTGAAGTAGTCAATCCCTTGATGGTTGTAGCCCGAGGCAAGGTCATACGTCCGGCTTCCACATTTATAATCCAGTAGCTGGTTAGGAAAATCGGGATCGTGATCAACAAAATTGGAGATTCCGTGCAGTCCCCAGCCCGGATAGTGATCGGCTGCCTGAATCGGAAACGACAATTCGACGGGTTCGCTGTTGAGGGGGCCAAGTTTGCCGGAGTCCCGAAACTGCCGAACCCTTTCGCGAAGCATGCTCATTTTTTCTTCCCGGAGGTGATCCTCGTAGCAGGGTTGCTGTTGATCAAATTCAACATATCCGAACCCGCTTATTTCAAAAGGCTGATCTGTTAGTACTTCGCTGTGGACATGCTGCGCCTGCGTAGCGAGGGCCGTTATCAGAACTAAACACAAACTAAACAATACATTGTAACTAATTTTTACCATACCAACCTCCCGTGAACAAATGGGTTAATTCATTAAAATTATGTGACATAATACAAATTTTCACATTTATATATGTGTGAAGAAACTTACTAAAAAAGAAAAAATAATTTTCAAGTATGGGCGGTTCTGCTTTTGGTGTCATCATCCTATTTTAAGGGGTCTATGTATAACCACTTGTTGGTATCACTACGGCCCGTCGGGAAGAGAGCTTCATGCCCCCCAATTTCCGGTTATACAACGGCCTTTTGTACCACAATCGATTTCATTTTCATACAGCATTATAAATTCGCAGGAACTTTATACAGCTGTGTTTCCTAAACCTTTATTGATTTTTACACCTTCTATGCCGGCTCAACTTTCCTACATTTCCACAAGCAGTTCTACCCGGGGTTTTTCTTTCAGAGAAGCGCTTCAGCTCGGGCTGGCACCGGACGGCGTACTTTTTTACCCTGTCTCCATTCCCGTGATCGACAAGAAAACGCTGCGGCAGCTAAACGACGCTTCCATGGCCCGGATTGGTAAAACGCTGCTTTGGCCCTGGCTCGGCGACAGTATGGACCGCTCAGTATTTGATGCAATTATAGATGACGCCCTCAATTTCGACGCCCCCCTGAAAGAAATTGATGACCACACCTTCGTCCTGGAGCTTTTCCACGGGCCCACTCTCGCCTTTAAAGATTTTGCCGCTCGTACGATGGGAAGACTTATGGCCGAGCTGCTCAGAAAAGAAGGCGAAACGCTGCATGTCCTCACCGCTACCTCGGGCGACACCGGAGCGGCCGTGGCCGACGGATTCTATAATGTAGAAGGAATTACCGTATGGGTTCTTTATCCATCGGGCAAAGTAAGCGCGTTGCAGGAAAAACAGTTTACCACACTTGGCGGAAATATCCGTGCACTGGAAGTTGAGGGAACCTTCGATGATTGCCAAAGAATGGTAAAACAGGCATTCATGGATGAAGATCTTCGGAATACCATCAACATGACCTCCGCAAACTCTATAAATATCGGGCGTTTATTGCCGCAAATGGTCTATTATGCACACGCCGTCGCCAAACTTCAGCAGCTCGGATACGCAGCATTTGATAATGAGGCCCCAGTATTTGTAGTACCAAGCGGGAACTTCGGAAATCTGACGGCCGGATTGCTTGCCGCCAAAACCGGAGTTCCGGCACGACATTTTGTCGCAGCCTGTAACCGGAACCGTACATTTTACGATTA
>PXDL01000579.1 GCA_003566395.1 Balneolia bacterium
AGGGCCAAGAGAAGAAAAAAATAGGGCCTGCCAGGAAAATTTTTCGCCATAAATCGATAGATAAACGCTACCATCATTACAGTGATCAACATCGACGCAAAACCTGCTGGACCGATGAAGTACAGGTGCTCTCCTGCAAATGTCGTCGCGGTAGAGTGTCCTGCCGCGATATGACCATCTGAAAGTTCCCTGAGGGTGAAAACAAAGCCAAAACCATCGGGTTTTTCCGGCCATATTCTGCGCGGGACCCAGTTGAAAAATGAAACAAAGAACTGATCTATCAAGGCCGGGAAATCATTTTCTCTGAAAGTGTTTGCAAAAGAGTTCGCCCTGATGAATGGTTCTAGATTGGATTCCGTATTGCCCACAAGGTATTGCTCTCGCATGGAAAGACCACGTCTTAAAACTCCGGGCACAATCTCGGAGAAAAATACTGGAGCCACCAAGACTATTTTTCCAAAAGGAAGTGAAAATCTTACCCAGAGCATCCATGCGGAGGCGGCAATCCACGAAACGATTGGTAACCTTCCAAATCCACCCCAAAAAAACAACAAATGGACTGCCAAAACCGAAAAGAAAAACAACTGAATGATCACCGCTTTCTTGAGCGATATCGTCCAAATAAGATGGTACATCAGGAGTACGAGCAGGGGCACAAACGCATGTCGACCAAGCGGAACGAGTTCAAGTGCAAAAAGCAGCAAGACTCCCAAACATGCAAGCCCGAATGTGAATACGGGATATGTCAGGTTGGATTTTGGCTGTTGTAGCGGTTGCCTGATTTCAGATGTCAAGAGAAACAAAATAGACGACAGGAAGAAAAAAAGAACAAGGTCAAAGCTAATATGTTCAACCAAATCGTGAATCGCCAGAAGCGGGTGAACGACAAATGCTGTAAGGCCGATGAGCCACATCAGGTGAGCTAGATTCCTGAAGTCAAAGGCGACAAAAAGAAGCACCCACATTGTTAACGTGACGACATAAATGGATGGGCTAAATCCAAGAGTTGATAGTGTCGCGATGAAAAGCAAGAATGCCATGCTCGCGACATAGGCGAAAGTCCTATGTCCAAGTTTTTGTATTCTGCTCTTCTGAAGCAAGTCCGCTTTGCCTTATAGTTTAAGAAACTGCGCAGAATTTAAGGTGCGCAAATTTTATCGCCAACGCTGAAGTTCTTTCATTCCGTCTGAGTAATGTCGGAAAATTCAGGCAGTGTGGCCGGTATTCTGAATGTGGGAAGGTCCCGTGTATCGTGACGAGTTTTAAGCGCCAACATCGTTCGCACTTTTCCGCCAGACTGTTCTCAGGCGTCGTATCGAGACAGCGCCCAGAACAACGGTGGCCGTCAATCCTAACAGAACTGATCCGATTTCAGACACTTGCGCGAGCGCAGCAACCGTGACACCAAGTCCAGAGGTCGCAGCAAAATGCAGGACTACGCGCCGGGGGAAGCGAAGCGGGACTTGCCGCCTGATGAAAAAGAGCAGCAGGGGCAAGCTCAAAGCATACATCAACAGATAAGACATGCCCGCGCCAGTCGTGCCGAAATACGGCATCAAAAGTGCGGCTCCTACGACAAAAATTAGCATCCCAATGAGTTTGACATTAAAATGGGTCCAGCCAATACCGGCGGCTAACAGTGCGAAGCTTAGCGGATGCGCGACTGTCTGAAGAATATCACCGAGAATAAACCAGCGCAGAGTATTGCTGGCGGCTACAAATTCATCCGTATAGAGAAGCCAAAGTGCGTATGGCACGATTGTCATCATGAACATGAAAATCGGAGCCGCAAAAAGGAGGCCAAGCTCTATTTGTTCGATGATGATGCGAGCCGCGATCTCCCTGTCCTGCATCGCTGCTGTAAGGCGGGGGAAAAAGTCCATCGTGATTGCGTTATATAGGAAGCCGATATAATTCTGGCTAATCAACCAGGCGGCGGAAAACAGTCCCAGCGCTTCAGGGCCAAGCTCGCGCTGGATAAGCGAGCGCACAGCGAGGTGACCGCCAGATACAACCAGCGCCGCGAGCATGATCGTGGAACCGAGCCTGACCATTTTGCCGAATTCGCCAGTCATTTCGCGTGCTGGCGAGGATACGGTGTCTATTTTCGGTAGCCGCGCCACATAGATATGGCCAAGCAGGAAACTCGCAAATGGGGCGGCCAGAACAAAGATGATCACCGCATAATCGCGCCAGAAGAACATCGCGATGATTGCAATCACAGCGGAAATCGCGCCGCTCAAGGCCGTGATCTGCGCAATGTCGCGAACTTGCCGCAAGCCATTGAGCAGCGCATGCTGCGACGCAGTCCCGACGCTCACCGCGACGCCAAGAGCCAGCCAGCCGATCTCAACATGTCGTAACGGGTCCTGAAGCACATGTGTTGCAAAAAGATCCCGCGCAAAAAACATCAAAGCGGCGCCGCAGATCGCGAGCCCAAGGGTCCCCCAAAAGAGAGCCCGGCGAACACTGATGAATTCTTCGGCGCTACGAGTGCTGCGTGCATCGGCGAGTTGGCGGGTGCCGGAGTTGCGCAGCCCCATGCCGAAAAGCGTGGAAATCGTTGCCATGAGCTGCTGGAAAAGGGAGATCAATCCAACCCCAGCAGGGCCAAGCATGACTGCTGCGACCTTCATTTTCAACAGGCCAAAAGCAATATTCAGAGCCTTTGCGCTACCAATGAGGGAGATCGCTTTGGCGGTGTTTAAGGGGGCGCGGCTCATAGAAATGTTTCCGAAAGTAACTCAGCTTTCTTGGAGGTGTTTGGTGAATTCGGTAGCTTGCCGGAGCCAAGGCAAAAAATTCATTTTCTTGTTGAATATTTGGGCGGTCGCTATTTCGTGTAGGCGCAATTCAAGATCTTCCAGAAGAAAAATTGAGAACAGAGTTTTTGCGGAGCCCTCCTGGAATAAGCCCCAGACATCAATTCCGCCTCGTGCTTGAATTTTCTTGTACAATCTGATCATTCGGTCTGCCAAGTTGCCAAGGCTCCTCGAATCTGTCGCGTTGATGAAGAAATCATATGTGACTGCCCGCTCTGCTGAATACTCCCAATCCGTCAACCATGTTTCATTACTTCCAACAATGATATTGCCTGAATGGAA
>PXDL01000487.1 GCA_003566395.1 Balneolia bacterium
GGTAACCGACCAGTTTCCATCACCGTAATCGATAACCCGTTCAGTGCGAATATTGTAATATGTGCCACCGGGAGAGGGGAGTGAAAATGTGCTGGTTTGGTTTTGGTACAACCGTTCTATTTTTGTGGATGAAAATTGAATGGGTACCGATTCAATATCCGACATTACTTTACCTACCCATTCACTTTCCGGTTCATCGGTATGAGCAAAAAGTACGGGGGAATCCTGGGCTTGAACAGGAAGGCTGATGAGTAATAAAAGTACAACAATGTGGGCCGGAATAACGTATCTCATTTAAAAGAATTTTTTGAATAAAATATCTACTGGGTATGAATAGTTCGGCCGTGTAAAAGGGCCACAGCAATGGCTGATGTTTTGGTTTTAAAATATCTGAGTGAATTTGGCAGGAATATAAATCCCAAAATTATGATTATACACCTCTTAAAAAATCGTATCAATATCTCAATTCTATATCCTACAGACCAATTTTTGCCATTCGGTGCTGAAACTGTTTGATGGCATAATCAAGAAACCACTCTTTTTCCAGCCCGAAGGGTACCACATCATAGGGTTCAAACAATTCGTTGATAATATTGGTGGCATCTGTAAGCAGCTCTTCAAGATGATTTTCAAATGTAAACTTATGTTCGGGGTGCTCATCTAAAATTCGGTTAATCAGGTAAAGTCCATACGCAATATGGCGCGATTCATCCTGCTTAAGCAGTTTGATACCCTCCAGTAAACCGGGCAACATATTATGCTCGCTTAGCATTTTTGAATAGGCTTCATAACCGGTTTCGGCAAGGGTGCCTTCCACAATCATGTTGTATGTGCCGGATGCCTTAAGCTGGGCAAGGGGGGAGGTGTCGGTGTACAAGGTATTTAAATAGAAAGGTAGCTTTTGATAGAACAGTTTTTTATAAAATGGTTTGTGAAACGATTCGAAGTCAGGATCTCCGGCAATAACCTCATGTACAAAACGTGCAAAAAATTCGGTGTGCTTTGCTTCTTCCCAAAGAAAGGAGGTCAGGTATATCTCCTCTTCAACCCGACCCTCTTTCGAAATGGTTTGAATAAGCGGAAGCAGATCCAGGGTAACGGCTTCTTCTCCGGCCATAAAAAGGGATGACAGGTGAATTATGATGGTTTTTTCTTCATCCGTAAAGGAGGCCCAGTGTTCTTTATCTTTTGTTAAGTCGATGTCAGACGGATTCCAGATCCCAAATTTCTTAGACTTTTCAAACAGCTGCATTGGGAAACTGTCGAAGTTGATTCCCCTTCCGGTTGAAACAAATTTGGAATGCTCTTTCCGAACTGCGGGTGGTTCTTTCAGGGATTTTTTTAATTCTTTGCTTGATGGTGCATCTGTGTAAGCTGGACAGGTTTGTAGCAGTGCCGCAGCAGCCTGGCGATGGGTTGCAAGCATCACAAGGCTTCCCTTTTTAACTTTCAGGTTTCCTTTCATTAACATCATAATCGGGTCTATGCGCTCCTCAATCATTCTGATCCAGGTTTTCTCATCCGCAGACAGAACCACGTCTGCCTTATCCACATATTCCTGATTGGCGTACCTCATATCATGGCATTCACCATATTGCAAATCTAGATAAATGCCGAGCAGATTCTCATCCGAAAAGCGATCCGGTAACGGTTTAAATTGAATAACTACAGGAGAGTTCCAGTCCTTCCCTTTCTTCTTGTACTCGTCGCTCTTTTTGATATTGGCCAGCCACTCATCCATCCACTCCTGGCTAAAGTATTCTTTTTTAACAGCGTCAGTTTTCTTGTTGAAGAACATAGTCGGTTATTTTTGTTGGTAGATACATAAGATGCAAAACGGTTTTTCGTTTTGCACTATTGTTAATGGTAGCTGAAACCATTTAATAATTCAATAAAAAACAATATTTTTAATCTTTATTGAACCATCACCCTGATTGGATTATAAAGTAATAATAAACAAATATATATGAATAGTTTGTACCCTAAATATGATGTGATTGTGGTGGGAGCCGGGCACGCAGGAAGCGAGGCCGCAGGTGCTGCCGCCAATATGGGTGCAAAAACACTGCTCATCACAATGAACCTGGACGCCGTGGCCAAAATGTCGTGTAACCCGGCAATGGGAGGTGTGGCCAAAGGGCAGCTTGTACGGGAGATCGATGCTCTTGGTGGACTCAGTGGAATGGTGAGTGATAAAAGCGGTGTTCAATTTCGAATGCTTAATAAAAGTAAAGGACCTGCTATGTGGAGTCCGCGATGCCAGAGCGATCGCATGCTTTATGCCAATGAGATGAGAGAGCAACTCGAAAAAATCCCAAACCTTCATTTCCGGCAGGATAACGTTGTGGATATTCTTACAGACGAAAAGGGTGGCCAGGTTAGGGGTGTTGTTACTCAAACAGGTCAAACGTTTGAATGTAAGTCGGTAATTTTGACAAGCGGAACTTTTTTAAATGGAGTTATTCATATTGGGGAAAGTCAACATGGAGGCGGGCGTTCCGGAGAACGTGCTTCTATTGGAATTTCTGCTTCGCTTGAAAAACTTGGGTTTGAAATCGGCCGCCTTAAAACAGGAACTCCACCGCGGATTGATGGGCGCTCTATAGATTATTCAAAACTCGAAATTCAGTATGGCGATGAAGACCCAAGCCCTTTTTCGTTTATGACTGATGAACTTCCCGGAATTGACGAACAACTTACCTGCTGGATTGGTTATACCAATAACGATGTACATGAGATGCTGAAAACCGGGTTTGATCGAAGCCCCATGTTTAATGGACGTATCAAGTCGGTTGGGCCTCGTTACTGCCCAAGTATTGAAGATAAAATTAATCGTTTTGCTGATCGGGACAGACATCAATTATTCCTTGAACCGGAAGGATGGAATACATATGAAATGTATTTAAACGGTTTTTCTACTTCTCTGCCTGAAGATGTTCAATATCATGCATTGAGATCAATCCCCGGTTTTGAGAATGCTGTGATGCTGCGTCCGGGATATGCAATTGAATATGATTATTTCCCACCTTATCAAGTAAAAAGAAGTCTTGAGACGAAACGTGTGAATGGACTCTTTTTTGCCGGACAAATCAATGGAACAAC
>PXDL01000216.1 GCA_003566395.1 Balneolia bacterium
CCTTCGGAAGGCAACGTTACTATCGCGGGGCGCACTCATCAAGTTGCTCTTGTGATGCCAGACCCTTTGGTTCCTGCTGTTGCAGAAGCTCAGCAATCTTCTTCCTCCTTCTCGTCCTCATCATCATCTTCTTCCTCCTCCTCCTCATCATCATCATTATAGTGCTTTCGAGTTTTCTCTGCTAATTCAAATATATGGAATTTCTATTCTATTGTCTTTGACTCTTGCACTTGGTGTATAACAAGCAATGGTAATGTTTTTGATTGGTACCTCGTGTGTGTGTGCCTCATCATATTATTTTTGAGGATGGATTATGAGGGTAATAAGCAATAACATAAACGCTAATGAGCAAACAATCACTCATCACAACAATTAGGTTGTGCAGTTATCAAATATTTCACTAAGTGTTTGACTTTAAGACCGACAAATAGTAGCTACAGATGATGGAAGTTTTGCAGTGGTTAAGGGGATCAAACTTATAGCTGGTGGAAATTCATTGGCACTTGACTAATGTAATGCGTTGTGAAAATAATCTGAAAAAGGACAAAATTAATTCTATCGTTTTCGTCTATTTGATTATACAGGGGAGGTTTCCTTAGCGCCGGGATGGTCCGCGTCGAGAGCCTTTGAAATAGACTTGGAAGCTGAATCAGTGGGTTCCTTGGAAGCAAACGAGCCTTCCTCGGCTCCATCGTTTTCTTCTTCCTTTTTTCTCGTTGATCCCGAAGCAGTTTCCAAGCCAGATGCATTCAGGCGAATTATATCGGCTTTCAACGCACGAGCACTCAGTAAGCGCGGGTGGTCATCCTCAAGTTTTTCATAGTACTGAAGCGCTTCTTCCGTCAAATCAAGGGCTTCAGATAATCGACCTTTCATTTGCATTAAAGTTCTCGCGAGATTTTCCCGAGATATTGCTGCCGCGTATGTTTGTTGCGAGCCATTCGCTTTCGAGTATATACGTAGAGCTTCACGATGCATTTTCTCAGCTTCATCGTATCTTCCTTGGCTATGCATTAATGATCCCATATTGCTGCAAGATGCAGCAACATCTGGATGCTCTTTCCCGAGTTTTTTTGTTCGAATTCGCAGCGCCTCCTTATTCAATTTTTCTGCTTCTTCGTACTCTTTCTTCTTCTGAAGCAAAGCGGCCAAGAAGCCTGAAGATAATGCCACATTCGGGTGATCCACTTGATACATTTTCTTGTAAATGCGTAAGGCTTCCCGATACAATTTTTCTGCTTCGTCATACTCTTGTCTTCTCTCTATTGCCGAGGCTAACCGAATCATGGCTCCAGCCGTATCGGGGTTGTTAACCCCGCTAGTTTTCTTGTACATTTGCAATGCATCACTATAATTTTTCTCTGCCTCCTCGTACTTTCCTTGATTTTCTAAAGCGCTACCGAGATTAGTGAGTGAAGATGCAACATACGCATGTTCATCTCCAAGAACCTTCTTGTAAATGCGCAAGGCATCCCTCTGCATTTCTTCTGATTCTTTGTACTTTCCTTGGCGTTCCAGTAAGGACGCCAATTTACTCAGTGATGCCGCGACACGTGAATTCGTGAAATACATCACAAGTTGGCCAAACGGTTATGAGCCTGGATGTGTTTTCAATATTACCTAGATTGTAGTGTCGATACACTTTTCATGAGTGGAGGATTGGATGGATTAAAGGCTGATTGGTGTATGTGCCCTTTCGTTGATTTGCCTCCATCCGACCTCGTGTTTCTCTTAGACATTTACCTCTATAGCGCAATTGAACGAAGATGTGAAAAGGTAAAAAGAAGATGATGAATATCCTATTGTCTGGGTCAATTAGAAGCAAAAAGATCATGGTTTAAGCAAATCAAACAATCTTTCCCTGGTGTGGTCGATATCAATGCTAACAAAGATAAGGAAGAGTCAATCGCCAGGTTAATAAGATTTACAATGCTTATCCATGAACTAGAAATGAATGAGTGTGTATATTTTTTCCGTATGAACTAAGAACAAAAACCTAATTCCGCTAAGAGCTCCAGAAAGTACCGAAAGCCAAAAATCATCTGAATTTTCAGCCCGTGCAAATCGAAGCAGATATGCGTCATGAAAGTAAAAATTTGATATTTATTCGTTGTTTATTCATCATGTAGAATTCAATTACCTTCGCCTCTGATTCCATTGCTTCTGATCCTGGAGGCGCGCCTTAAATCTTTGTTGCTATTCCGTCTGAGCTTGTTGCCCGGTCATACGGCTCCGATTGTCACGATCATCATTTAAGGCTATAGATGCTAACGCCGCAGCACCCGACGCCGGCCTTCCGAACTGAATTTTTTTTTTATTTTTTATTTTTTCCAAATTATTCCATGTGTCAATAATTTTCGTTAATCACCATTCGTCGGTTCTGCTCATCTCTCCAAACATTAGTATCTATCCAACTTACGACATCTACCACATTAGGATCAGCGCGGAGATTGCTCACCATATAACTCGCCAGAGCATGGTGACCATTGATAAAAGCATAACGAAGCGGAGTCGCTCCCTGATTATCTCTTACATTTACATCAGCACCCAACTCCTTCACCATTATCGTTACCAACGCTTGGTGACCGTTCCTCGCAGCTTCATGAAGCGGTGTAACTCCATCGATATTTCTCGCGTCAATAGGGATACCCTGCTTCACCGCCATGCGCACATGTTTTATGTTTCCAGCTCTGCAACTGTCTCTCAAAGCTTTTCCAAATTTCTTTGCATTTTCTATTGCCTGATATTCACTCATGGTTTTGCTTTGACTTATGATCGCTTTCTTCTTTTAGGCCTTCCCAGATTCACGCGACTTGATTTCTTTTTAGCCACTTCTCAAGTACCACAACGAGTGACAGTGCAGAATGAATGAGCAGGAAAATAAAGTAATCTCAACACTATCGACAGCACGAACTTCTTCCTGTTTTTTTTTTCTTTCACTGTCTGTTCTGTTACTCAAATACGTGTTGCTTCTCTTGCTTTATTCTTTCTGTTGTGCCAGCTCAGATACATAGAGAGATGAAGAATGATGCATGGGATGAACGTTAATTCGCAACAAGAATGGGGATAAGTTAGATTCAAGCTCACTAAACTC
>PXDL01000127.1 GCA_003566395.1 Balneolia bacterium
ATCCCGCACCGGTATCCTTTTTTGCTTGTGGATCGCGTGCTTGAGATGGACGATAAAAGAATCATTGCTATCAAAAATGTGACCGGTAATGAAGAGTTCTTTAACGGCCATTTTCCCGGAAAACCGCTCATGCCGGGCGTGCTTCAGGTTGAAGCAATGGCACAGGCCGGGTGTATTCTTTTTCTGAAAAAACTCGCCGACGATCCCGAAAACACGACCATCGTTTTTTCGACCATCAATAAAGCCAAGTTCCGCCGGCCGGTAGTGCCCGGAGATCAGCTCCATATTGATGTTGAAATCGTCTCAATCCGCCGGCAGTTCGCCACTCTGAAAGGCAAGGCTTCCGTTGACGGCAAAGTGGCCTGCGAGCTTGATGCTACAGCCGCTTTTGTTCCTTCAGACAGCATTTAATGTATGAGTACACAACTCAACTCCGGTAAAAAAAAGGCCAATACGATCAACCCTGTTAAAGTAACCACCCAAACCGTGGTGGATATGAAGCGTAAGGGTGAAGTGATAAGCATGCTCACCGCCTACGACTTTACCATGGCCAAACTGGTGGATGCGGCCAATGTGGATATAATACTGGTTGGCGACTCGGCCGGAAACGTAATGGCCGGCCACGAAACCACCCTCCCGATGACCCTCGATCATATGATCTATCATACCTCCTGTGTGGTACGTGGTGTCGATCGTGCACTGGTTGTAGCCGACCTGCCGTTCATGAGCTATCAGGTTACCACCAAGGAAGCCCTGATCAGCGCCGGACGTATGATGAAAGAAGCCGGTGCCCATGCGATTAAAGTGGAAGGCGGTAAACCCATCGTGGAAACCGTGAAACGTATTGTGGATGCCGGAATTCCGGTTATGGGCCATCTCGGTTTAACCCCTCAGAGTATTTATAAATTCGGCACCTACAAAGTGCGCGCCACCGAAGAACTCGAGGCCGATGAATTGGTTAAAGATGCCCATCGCCTGGAGAAAGCAGGTTGTTTTGCCGTTGTGCTTGAAAAAATCCCATCCAAACTCTCCGCTTTGGTTACCAAAGAACTCAGCATCCCTACCATCGGGATAGGTGCCGGACCCCAATGCGACGGTCAGGTACTTGTGCTTCACGATATGCTTGGACTGAACAAGGATTTTCACCCTCGTTTTCTGCGCCGGTATGCCGACCTTTATACCGGCATTGTCGATGCTGTCGGTAATTACGTGGCGGATGTCAAATCCCGGGATTTCCCGAACGAAAACGAACAGTACAAATAGCAGCCGGGGCCGGGACTTCCAGGAGAGCATCACCCTGAAAACCCCGATAGAATAGGTTTAAACTCAATTATATGGATAATAACCGGCACAATCGGTTGATTCTTGTTTGCAACGACGACGGTATTTTTTCAGAAGGTATCCGGGCGCTGGTGGAAGTAGCCCAGCGATTCGGTGACGTGGTTGTAGTGGCTCCCGACAGGCAGCAAAGCGCCGTAGGGCACTCCATCACCATCATGGACCCGCTGCGTGCCCAGGCCTTTGAGATGAAAAACGGCATGACGGGTATGGCGATAAACGGTACGCCGGCTGACTGCGTGAAACTTGCCACCGATCAGCTCCTGGACCGAAAACCCGATCTGGTTTTAAGCGGTATTAATCACGGCTCGAATGCCGGGATTAATATCATTTATTCCGGAACGGTAAGCGCGGCAACCGAGGGTACAATTCTGGGCTATCCGTCTATTGCGGTCAGCTGTATGGATTTTGAAGAAGATGCCGACCTTTCCGGGGCACAGGAAGCGGCCGCCCGTGCCGTTCAGTTTGTGTTTGATAACGGCCTGCCGCGGGGCATCACCCTGAACGTGAATGCGCCTGCCGGACCCTTCAAAGGCATGAAATGGTGTAAGCAAGGCGATACCCGCTATACCGACGAATACATCCCGCGAAAAGACCCGATGAACAAACCGTATTACTGGATTACCGGGCGGCTGGAAGTGCTCGATGACGGCGATGATGTGGATGTAAACGTGCTGATGAGCGGATACGCTTCCATCACACCGATACAATATGATCTGACCGCCTATCGGGTGCTTAACACTATGTCGGAAATGGAGCTTAAGCCGCCTCCCGTAATTCATAAGAAAGACGCCTGACCCGCCTATCAGGAGCGTTTCTCAAATTCCTGCAGGCTTCGGATAATATCCAGCCACATTTTTTCCCATACCGGCTTTCTTCGGGAAGGTATATTAAGAGCAATCTGCTCGGGATGCGAAAGATCGGTATGCAGTAAATGATGCCCCCATTTTGCGGGTTCGGCCGGCACATAGCCGTCGTTTACACCCTGCCTTTCATAGATATAGTTGTTAAAAGGGATGAGCAACTTGTTAATGGGCGATGATGTGCCTTTGCCGCAGGAAGCCGTAACCGACTGGTAATAAACGTCAGGGTGATCGGGGTTGGACGGGTTGAATTCCCGGTTCAGATAGTCCGGTTCGAGCTGTTTAAGCGCGCCGATGACATCACTTTTGATCTCCGGATAAATATTATTTCCAAACCAGTTCGTAATGCCTTCAAGCCCGTCGAGGATAGATTCGGGGGTGTTCAGCGTGAGTCCGGCCAGACAGCTTCCCTGATGGGGAGTACTAACGGTGGTCAGACTTTTGATCTTTGAATGCATGCCCAGCGTACTGACGGCGTAACGCATGTCGAGGCCTCCCATCGAATGGGCCACCACATGCAGCCCTTTAGCGCCGGTTTGATTTATCAGAGTTTCAAGCTGCTTGCTCCAGACTTCTGCACGTGACTTTATGGTTGCGTAGGGAGCAATATTGGGTGCAAAAGCGAGCACCCCGTGTTCTCTCAGCATCATACAGGTTTTGTGTAGTAATCCCTTACCGGCCACGTTCGCCAGAGAACCGAAACCGTGGCACAGCATTACCGGATGCTTGAGGAGAATTACCTCGGGCTGTGGAAAGGGGTCGAGCTTGAATTTATCGAGTGCTTTCATGGGGGGATGCCGCTGCGTGATGATCAATCCTGAAAGTCAAATATAGAGAAAGCTTTTCATAGATCGGAAATTGATAGGTCGCTGCTTTGTGTGAATTGCTACAT
>PXDL01000593.1 GCA_003566395.1 Balneolia bacterium
CCGGCTGTTTGAAGCCATAAATTGGGAAACGGCCTTAATCGAAGATGTGAGTTACTCAAAAAAAGTGATCACACGATCCTGGGAAAGTGTTTTCAAATGCCACAGGTCGCTCCGCTCCCAATTTTGAATTTTGAATTTTGAATTTTTAGCTAAATACGAACCATACCAACCAAATCCCCACCTTATCAAAGCCCTCAGCTAATGCCTCATAACCGAATATCCGAAATTCGGTCCGGAAGTTTTAATAAAGGGTAATGTCTGGTAATGGTTCGACAAATCTAATGAACTCCTCGGTGAGTTCTTGTCAACTTGCAGCAAGAATAAATCCCCCAGCCATTCCCGCTCTATATGGGCTAAATGGTCGGCTGTTTTTAAACTATCCAGTAAGTGAATTTTGCGTTCCTCCGATAATGACTCATCAAACGACAGCAACAGTTGATTTGTCAGAGACTTATTACCTCCGTCCGGCAATTCGTATATAGGTAAGGCAAATACAACGCCCGGATCATTTCCGAAGCTGTTTAAGCTTGATGAACTTCCGTACCGAGTATAATACTCTTCTGCGGGCTTATCACGTACTCTCACGACCGTTTTATAGTTGAAATCTGCCGGATTAACTGACGGATTTGCAAAACTGAGATTATAATTGTTGAGAAGCCGGTTCAATGCGTCTAAATCCTGACCGGGAGTAAATTCCACATTGATGAAATTCCGGTTTCGATTTAAAGGCTGCTCTTCGCTTCCTTCAATAAGAAAGTGATCCGTTTCAGTTCCGAAATCGTGAACATCTTCTGAATCAAATAGTGCGCAGCCGCTCAGGAGGATGAGAATAAAAGATACACACAGTAGGTTTCTCATAATCCTGTCCCAAATTTAGAGTTTGCTGTAAAACTATAGGTTCAACCTACATCCTTGCCAGACTAAACCGAAGCGAAATACGGTGGGTGAACCCGAGGTCGGAAGACACGCCGGCAAAACTGCTGAACCCGTAATCAAAATCAAAAGCGCCGAGACGCAGCCCCGCGCCCAGGGTCGGGGAGGCATACACGCTGCTGCTTTGGTCGGTTGCAAAATCGGTGAGCCCGGCCCGAATAAAAATGGTGTCCATATAGCCGGCCTCCGCACCGATATGAGGCTCAATACTCATACTTCCCATATTGATATAATAGGTGCGCCTGTTCTCAAACCTGAGATCGGTGTCAAGTGCAGCTACCAGGCTCACGTCTCCGAACTGAAACATTCGCGCAGCCCCGAGCTTTACCGTCGGCAGAATGATTTCGTTCTGGCCCACCGGAATCTCGTCGCCAAATTCGGTTTCCAGTGCACGCAGCTCGTTGGCATCCACGGTCCAGAATTTCATCATAGTTGTGATGTCCATCAAATTCACTCCGAACAGATAACCACCTTTGCGGTAGGTGGCGCCTACATCAAGGCTGTAGCCCCATGCATCGGCAAACGGCCCGATACGGCTGTTGAGGATTTTCACCGTAGCTCCCCAGCTCAGCTGCTCGTTCACCGGACTCCCGTACGACAGCAAAAAAGCGAGATCGGCCGCACTGAATTCGGTTATATAATCATTCGGGTTTTCCCTGGGGCGGTTCCGTTCGCGATCCCAGGCGTTGAGGGTGTTCTTGATGTTATCCACACCCTGGCGAAAAAAGCTGATCGCCAGTCGTCCTTCCGAGCCGGGAACCGGTAACGCAACCGCGCCATAATCATAGCCTACAATTCCCCCGAAGCGTTCTGAATGCATATATGCCACTTCAAGATCCTGCACATGCACAAGCCCCGCCGGGTTCCAGTAAGCCGAGGTTACATCGCCGGAAAAAGCTACGTGAGCACTGCCCATGCCAAGTGCCCTCGCCCCGCTTCCGACCGACATAAAGTCGTTACCGTATGATACCCGGATAAAATCCTGAGACTGGGCGGGTACCGCACACAACCCTAACAGAACGGCAGGCAGTAATAGAAAAGTGAGCTTCGAAAAAACGGGCATAAATTCAGAACTAATAATAACTCGGGGCAAAACACCGGTAAAACGGCACCTGCAAACACCAAATATAGGATAATTGCCGCTGATGCGAAACCGGCGACTCACGTTCAACCATCACCCTGCTTTTTTGTTCCGGCATCGAGCAACCAGAAAAGCGGATCAATACCGTCGGGTTTCCAGTTCAGGAGCGGCTTCTGTGCCTGAGAAAGCGGCTCGGTTTCCATATCTTTAATGTCCATATCACCAGCCGTATAAACCGACTGTAAGCGCGTACGGTGTTGGGCTACAAACGCATGGAGTTCTTCCCGACTGCCTTTTGTCAGGGTGATGAGTCCTTCGGTATGCACATCAGGATCTGAAACGGCAATAAGGCGGTCACCGGCTGCATAAAGATCCGATCCGACCGCTTTGAAATACGACTGCCTGAACCGCAGTAATTCGGGCAGTTTTTTCGGCAGCACGTATTTGTTGCAGTAGGGTGATGACTCCACTCCTTCCCGGATCAGCTTCAGCAGCTCCTTGATATTGTATGCGGAGACCATGCGCTTGAGTTTGGACTCTTCAATGAATTGTTCTTCTTTGGCCGACAGCTCTCCGGCTGCAAAAAGGTAATGGCTGTCATCTGCTATTTCATATTCCAGGTCCTGCACTATTTCTCCTCACCAAATAAAAAATCGGCTATTTCCATTTTCAAGTCTTCCATCTGGGAATCTATAATGGTTTCCGGGGAAAGCAGGTATTCCTTGTTTTCGCTGATGATTTTAAGCCCCCGGTCAAAATCCGGCGCATTGGCTGATTTTTCAAGTTTTATATTCTTGCACAATGAAGTGACCGTATTATGGTCCAGTTTCTCCTCTTGCCTGCCAATGATATAGCTGCCCTGTTTGATATCCAAATCCTGGATACCTTTTTTGATAAATTGCATGTAGTCTTCTTGTTTGGAGGCAAGAATCTTCTTTTTTGCCTGCTCCACGGTCTGGTCAACCAGCTCCAGTTTTAAAAGCAGCCGTTTCTGCTGGGCATCCGATTTCGCTTTTATAATCTCCAGCTCATAGGCCTGCTTGTATTTCTGCTGGGCCTTGTTTTTTGCCTGCTCCAAG
>PXDL01000451.1 GCA_003566395.1 Balneolia bacterium
CACCCTGACCCACAGCGCCGACGGCAAACCACAGCCGGAATTCAACGGCTCCATGAAGCTGCTTCGGGAAGCCATAGCCGAACTCAGCGCAGATTCGGTCAAAACATTTATACTGTGTGATAATGAGGGTCAGAAAGAGCGTCTCGATGAGCTGTTGGATGAGCCGGGCCCGAAAGCCGATTTCGAGCTGAGTACCGAAACCATTCATGAGGGGTTTATTCTCGGTGATGAAGGCATCGCCCTTTTTACCGATCACCAGATATATAACCGGTATCACAGACCCAAAACAAGGCGGCGCAAATTCTCCGGCGGCATTACCTTTAAAGAGCTGAAAGACCTGAATATCGGCGATTATGTGGTGCACGTGGATTACGGAATCGGGAAGTTTGCCGGCTTCCACAAAATCAAGGTGAAAGACACCGTGCAGGAAGTGGTGATGCTGAAATACCAGCAGGACAGTCTGCTGTATGTGAATGTTTCCAACCTGTACAAAATTCAGAAATATTCAGGCAAAGACGGGCATCAGCCGAAGATTACCAAGCTTGGAAGCGGCGAGTGGGCGCGCAAAAAAGCGAGTGCCAAGCGCAAGGTGAAGGATATTGCCCGGGAGCTCATTCAGCTCTATGCCAAACGAAAAGCCCAGAAAGCCCACTCCTTCCCGCCCGACAATTATATGCAAACCGAGATGGAGGCCGCCTTCATCTACGAAGAAACCGATGATCAGCTACAAGCCATTGAGGACGTCAAAAAAGACATGGAGCACCACATGCCTATGGACCGTCTGATTTGCGGTGATGTGGGTTTCGGAAAAACCGAAGTGGCGGTCCGGGCCGCGTTCAAATCAGCCCTGGACGGTAAACAGGTAGCCGTGCTTGTCCCCACTACCATTCTTGCGGATCAGCATTTTAAAACCTTCAAAAGCCGTCTCGCACAATTCCCGGTTGAAGTGGATGTGCTTTCACGCTTTCGCAGCCGGGCCGAGCAGAAAGAGACTCTGAAACGGCTCAAAGAGGGCCGAATCGATATTTTGATCGGAACCCATCGCATCACCTCAAAAGATGTGGAGTTCAGAAACCTGGGGCTGCTTGTTATAGATGAAGAGCAGCGTTTCGGCGTGGCGACCAAAGAGAAAATCAAGCGGTTCCGTGCCAGTGTGGATACCCTTACGCTTACGGCCACGCCTATTCCGCGCACGCTTCAGTACTCGCTTATGGGCGCGCGGGACCTGAGCGTCATCAACACACCACCCCCGAACCGGCAGCCTGTACAAACCGAAGTCATCAATTTTGAGGCTGACCGAATTCAAGACGCCATCAACCAGGAAATCAGCCGGGGCGGTCAGGTGTTCTTCATCCATAACCGCGTTCATAATATAGAAGAAGTGACCGGAATGCTGATGGATTTGGTGCCCAATATCAAGGTTCGCTTTGCCCACGGGCAGATGAAAGGCTCGGAGCTGGAAAAAATCATCATGGATTTCTATGCCAATAAGTTTGATGTGCTTGTCTCCACCAATATTGTGGAAAACGGCATCGACATCGCAAATGCCAACACCATCATCATTAACCATGCCGACAAGTTCGGTTTAAGTGAGCTGCATCAGCTTCGTGGCCGGGTAGGGCGCTCGAACCGGAAAGCTTTCTGTTACCTCATCTCTCCGCCGTTTCAGGTCCTTACCATGGACAGCCGCAAACGCCTGATGGCACTTGTTGAATATTCGGATCTCGGTTCCGGGTTTAACATCGCCATGCGCGACCTCGACATCCGGGGTGCCGGAGATATTCTGGGCGGCGAGCAGAGCGGGTTTATCAGTGATGTGGGCTTCGAGCTTTATACCAAGATTCTGAACGATGCGGTCAAGGAGCTAAAAGAAAGTGAATTCAGCGAATTGTTCGACGACGTGGAAACCGAAATAGAGTATCCCGAAACCACGGTTGAATTCGATATTCAGGCGCTTCTGCCGCAGTGGTATGTGCGCGACAGCGTTGAGCGGCTAAACCTGTATCGCCGCCTTGCAGGAGCTGCTGCTTTGGAAGAAATTGATGAATGGAAGCAGGAAATTGAAGACCGCTTCGGCAGCATCCCCGATGATGCTCAAACCCTGATAGATGCTACACGAGTGAAGCTTCTGGCCGGACGACTACTCTTCACCAGAGTCACCATCCGTGCGGGCCGCATTTGGCTGATGTGCCCGCCGGCCGATACCGAAGCCGGTACTGTATTTTATAATGAAGCGCGTATGCAGCGCATAATCAGCCACATTCAGGAAATAGGCCATGATGTCACCGTGGCTCAGAAAGATCAGGCTATACGCATTGTGGTACAGGGAATTCCGGATATGCAGGCGTGCATCACCCTGCTGGACCTTTTGCTGAAAAAACAGAACGCCGTGGAAGAAAAGGCCAAAAGCGAAAAAGAGGCCGTTCCCGAAAAGGCTTAGGGAATGGAATTCACTGTGTTTTAGGTGCGCTATATGGTTTTTAAATGGGTATTGGCCTTGTAACCTGAGTTCGATTCTAAATCAGCGCAAATACCGTCTCTTACTTTACTTTGAATATATCCCTATGTAACACTGGGTCAAATGACGCTAACCCTTGTGTAGGATACGAATAAAGGATTTAGAGCTCTACTCAGACATCTCTTACCTTTTATGCTGACAAAAGGTAACCGTTTACAGGTATTACAGAGAACAGTAACAGTGAACAGCCAGAAGGAATAAACAATGTTTCCGAAGCTTGTTACTTCACTCATTTTTTTTATGAGAATCTATCCACCCTTAACCCACCATTCAAAATCACTGGTGTCCGGTTAAAACCAGCGAATCCATCGAAAGTGCCGAATAGACTTTTTTTGCCGGTATCTTTTTAGTAAACCTATATCAAACCCCCATTGCTTTGATGTAGTCTTGTAATTCCGATGTCGAAATAAGCTTCTTTTACCTTTTGTGCGGACAAAAGGGTTCCAAAAACCGCCGGCTGGAAAAATGGCTAAACCCCGTTACGTTCCGCTAAAAGAAACCAAAGCTCCCCATCTCTTTCAGCAATTTGAAAAACTGTCCAACACTCAACATCCAACATTTCCTTCAACCACTG
>PXDL01000246.1 GCA_003566395.1 Balneolia bacterium
AAGACCCTGAACAATGGCACTTTGGGGACATCCGCCGCCGCACACGCGCACAGCCATAATCCGTGCATTCCACATTACACCGGTAACCCCGGTTCCGTTATTTCCTACAGCAGCAACCGTTCCGGCAACATGTGTTCCGTGGCCGTTCTGATCCATGGGATCGTTGGGATCTCCACCTACAAAATTACCACCGAAATTACCCTCGTCATCCTGCCACATATTGGCGGCAAGATCCGGGGGATTATAATCAACGCCGGAATCGAGTACGGCAATGATTACTTCTTCCGAACCTGTTTCAAGTTCCCAGGCAAGTGGCGCGGAAATGTCGGCTCCGGCCAGACCGTTAAACGGAGGCTGACCGGTATTTTGAAGCCCCCAAAGCAGGTTGAATTGGGGATCATTGGGGAAGTTGCCGTCTTCATCAGGCTCTATCCCGTTTTCGATCATAATTTCTTCCAGGGTGGATTCCTGTACTTCGGGAAGGTCATATATGATGTCGGGTTGAATGAAGTCGATGGCCGCATGATCGGCGTAAGCAGTAATAACAGCATTCATATCGCCGTCGCGGAATGACCATACTTCGGCACCGATAAAATCAAGATTGAATTCGTGATCGGCATTCATTTGCTGCCGTATTTGCGCAATCTCAGCGCTTTGTACGCCGGGATTGAAACGCACGATAACCCGGCCGGGAATGTAGTTGATTTCGCCAAAACCCTGTATTTCGGATGTGGCTGTTTGAAACTCCTGTGCCTGCAGCTCATCAGCTGCATGAGGAGCTGCAAACAAAAAGAGCAGGGCCAGGGTGGCTAAAATAATTTTTGTAGTCATGTCTAAGATAATAGGTGGGTTAGAGGCATTTTAATTTAATGAGATAAGATATAAATCAATACCCTCAATCCAAAAAGCCCGGCTTAATTGAGGCAGCCGGGCTTTTGGACGAAGGGGTGAAAAATTTTTACTATTTGACGAGCATCATCTTACGAACTTCTGTGTACGATCCGGATTGTATCCGGTACAGATATACACCTGAAGAAAGGCGCCCTGCATCGAAGGTTACGGTATGAGTGCCCACGCTTTGCTGTCCGTTAACGAGCGTTGCAACACGTTGTCCCTGAACGTTATAAATTTCAAGAGTTACATCGCCTGATTCAGGCAGTGAGTATGAAATTTGGGTAGTCGGGTTAAACGGATTAGGATAATTCTGATCAAGGCTGAACTCGTCCGGAAGATCGGCAATGTCGTCGCCGGAGCTGGTTGCCTGTTGCGGCATAAGTACATCACCATTGGAAAATACAGCCATTACTGATACTTCGCTCCCGCCCATATTGTTCGACGGATAGCGGAAGCCGCTTGACAGAAACGTTACCGCTTCACCTGCATGTCCGGTTAAATCGGTTTCGAAAGATGCGAAGGCTTCAGCTGCTCCGGAAATGAATAAATCAAAAGAATGAACGTCGTCACTCAGATAGAAATAGTCACTGAATCCGTCGAGAATCAGCCCTTCAGCGAGTACATCACCCAGTCCGTTGTGTACATCAAGTTCTTCCACATCGGTGAGGCCGTGGTAGAAAAATCCGGCTATGCTCTCTTCGTCATCTGAAGAACGCATGGGCGATTCAAGCAACTGAATGTCAAAACCCGTCTCGGAAGGGTTACCTGCAAAATCGGCCGGATTCAAGAGACCGACGGCTACGAGGGTATAGCGCTTGCCGGTTTCAATCTCAAAGCTGATGTCGTACATGGAATCGTTCATGTTTTCACTTCCTGCCGGCAGGATATCGATGTCAAGCTCGCGATCGGCTTCAACAGTCAGGAATTCGGTAGCTTCACGGAACCCGAATGACTCCAGCATAAGCTCACCATTCACATACACATCGATAGTGGCCAGCTCAGGGTCGGCGGCGTTGTGAATAAGCTGTACATATGCTTCGTCATCACCAAGCACGTTGATTTCCACCGTCACTGTAATTTCTTCATTCAGCGGGTCGTCGGTAAATACGGTAAGCATCACTTCGTAGGTGCCGGGCGAAATGCCATCGGTATCTACGGTCAGGATGCCTTCCACGCTGGTGGTACTGCCAACGCTTCCGGACGACGGCTCTACCGATATCCAGTCGGACAGTACATTGCTTTCACCCTGTACGGCAAACCAATCTATTTTCTGAGCCGAAGTGCTCATTTCTTCAGAGGCCGCGGTTAGGGGATGAACCCGGTGCAGTGTAGTTCCGGACTCGTGTACGGAGGCTGCGAAAAGTGTTCCGTTTGAATAGTCGTAGCCGAGGCCCGCAAGGGCTCCGTTAACAGCAAGAGTGCCGGAATAAGCAAATCGAGCGTCATCATCCTGCCCGTACCCGTTAAAACTGTAGAGTTCTCCGCTTTCGGTAGCAAGAACCGCCGTGCCCGAGGATAGCAACGCCAAATGGCTGAATACCACATCCGTAGTTTTTTTCAGGGTGATGGTTTCCTCATCCACCTTGTAGAGGTACGAAGAGGTTTCGTCGCTTGCAAGAACATACGGGCGGCCGTTATCAGGATGAACGGCGATATCAGTCGCGGTGCCGCTGATTGCATTAAGCTTATGAACCGTGCGGGTATTACCCGAAAGAAGATTCATGCGCGTCAGGCTTCCGTTTTCATCAAGAGCATAAATCCCGCTGGATGAACCCCGGTCAAACGCGGCTGCAGATAAGGTAGCGAGCTCGGCATCGGTCTCGGTAAATTCACCCCATGCGGCCGCATCGGCGAATCCGTAGAGGTTTTCATCACCTGAGGCATAAGCACTTAGCAGAGAAATTCCGGTCGAAGACCTGTCTTCACCTGCGCTGAGCTGCTCAATAGTTTGAACATCGCCCACGGAGATCTCAAATTGAAGATGCTGAAAAGAGCTGTTGAAAACCGCAAATTCGGTTTCACTCACATCTCCGGCCACCACGTTAATTACGTCTTCGGCCAGGGTGAAACTTGCTTCAGGCGCCAGAATACCGGTCCCGGAAACGCTGATTTCAACCGGATCGGCATCATCCATATCGGTAAGAATAACAAGTGTGCCGGAAAGGTTGCCTTCAGACTGGG
>PXDL01000091.1 GCA_003566395.1 Balneolia bacterium
GCTTTTATAAGGATGAAGAAAAAATAATCATTAGCCACATCGGCCGATTGTCTCTAAATGAGAATAAATGATGACGGAAAAGCGCTATTTGTTGAAAAATGTTGTCAACATCTATCATGCTGTGATTTGTCGGTTAAGTGCCTTTTGCATCCGAATGCCGGAGGATCATGCGAATCCACTGACCGGACCCCCATCTCATTAGCGCCCAATAAGTTGAACTATATGCTTCAAAGCTTCATAACGATGATGTATTAAGTAGCAACAGCGGATGGAAACCGGAGTAAGCCGGACTACAGGTTTTCCAAATCTGGCCGCAGGTCCCGGAACTGATCGGGAATCAGAGGATTATCCAGAATGAACAGTATCCTTTTATCCAGATTGAGCTCTTCCACTATATTACCGTAATGCCGGTCGAAAATGGCATCCAGCTCTCCGTTGGTCATAATTTCCTGCATTCCCGCCTCAATGCGGGCAGCCAGCTCAGTCAATTCCGGATTCACATAAAAAACAAGGGGAAATTGATAGAATAACAGCAGATTTTCATCAATTACCAGTCCGTCTCGTTTCGAAGCCCGGTTCTCATAAACCCCCGCCACTTCGTTGGCGCCGTATGCGCTGTAGTCGAACAGGCCCGCTTCAAGCCGATCAAAGATATCGTCAAAATCGCCATCCTCCACTACCTGATAGCCGTTTTCGCGAAAAATCACGGCATCGCTCCAGGTCAGCGGGATACCGTGCGACAGTTGTTGAAGCTCTTCTTCAACGGAGATGGCCTCAAATAGCCCGGCATCCTCCTGCCTGATGATCGGAATGCGGTAACCGAGCAGGTTTTTGGTCAGCAGCTCGGGAATCACGATCATATCTCCCTCTTCAAACTTCTGATTTCCGGCAATAGTAACAAAAAGGTCGTGGCCTTTTTCACTAAATACGAGGGCTTCATCATCACCGGGATACTCATCAATATTTTCAACAATCTCCCACGGTCCGTATTCAGCTTCGGTGGCTTCCAGCACCGCAGTCAGAACTTTTCGCTCATAGTTTTGCCGGGCTGCCGATCGGTTTCCGTTCCAGAAATCGACGGTCGTTCTATCCTGCACCAGGCCTTCCTGCATTTCAGACTGCTCGTCGTTGCCGGTACAGGAAAGAAGCATAATTCCGGTGATTATCAATAGTGAAGTATGAAAGAGTACTGTATTCATAGTTTTTGCCTCTTCTGTGTGTTGGTTTGGTATGAGAGTATTGTATGAATCTGTCCGGCGGTCCGGGATGCAGCTCGGGGCATTTTTTGCAAAAAAAGGTTTAGTTTGACTAATCAATGAAACGAAAGGGCAGGGTTTGGTCACCAACCCGCAGCTGAAAATCTCCCGCTTCCAGTATTTTGTTTCCTTTAGCATCAGGATACCAAAGCGATGAATCCGGCTCGATGTCGAAGATAAGTGTACGGGATTCACCGGCCTCCAGAGTGATGCTCTCAAAATGCTTCAGCTCTTTAACGGGCCGAGAAACCGTTGCGAACTTTTGGGTGAGAAACCAAAGCACTGAATGCCGCCCGGCGCGACTGCCCTCGTTGGTTACCGTAATTTCGGCCGTGAGGGTTTGCCCGCGCCCAACCTCATCGGAACTCAGTTTCAGGTCACTGTACCGGAACGTGCTGTAGCTGAGCCCGTCGCCAAATTCATACATCAGGGTAGTCGGGTAGGGATCATCGAGATAGTTTTGGTTATCGGGATGATTGAAATACAAGTCGCTGGGTTTGTGGTTGTAATTCAGAAAATGTCCGGTGTACTTTGGATAGGAGACAGGCAGCCGCCCGCTTGGGTTTACCGCTCCGCTAAGCACATTGGCGATGGCTTCGGCTCCTTCAAATCCGGGTAAACCGGCGTGAATGAAGGCATCTGTATCATCAATTATATCGGTTATAATTCGCGGACGTCCCTGTACAAGGACCAGGGCGAGAGGCGTACTGGATTCAGCCAGAAGCCGTATTTCATCCTTTTGCTCCGCCGGCAGATTTAAATCGGTGATGTTGCCCAAAAACTCGGCATAAGGCTCTTCGCCTCCCGCGTACACGATTAAATCCGCGCTGTTGAGACGGTTCATAAGTCCCGGGCTTCCCTGAGAAAAGTTTTCAAGAAGATCGATCTGCGCATCGGGAAATTCGGCCTGTAGGGCGGTGTAGATAGTGTGCATCGATTCCGGATATTGCTCTTCATCACCACCCTGCCAGGCGAGGGTCCATCCGCCCGCCAGGTTTGCTTTATTGTCGGCAGTCGGACCTGCCAAAACGATTCTGGATGGATTTACAAGCGGAAGCAGGCCGTTATCGTTTTTGAGCAGTACGATGGATTCCCGGGCGGCTTCCAGCGCCTTCATTCTATTTTCCTCACTTCCTATTCGGTCGAGGCGGTCGTTCCGGGGAAATGGATTTTCAAAAAGTCCGAGTTCAAATTTCAGCCTGAGAACCCGCCTGACCGACTCATCAATACGGTTTTCGCTAATGCGTCCTTCTTCATAAAGCTGAAGCACGGCCGCGTTGAAGCCGAGGTGAAGGGGAGTCATGCTGACGTCGATTCCTGCGTAAAGCGTTTGATAGGTGGCTTCTTTATAACTTGTAGCCGTACGATGGAATTCATTCAACTTTCCAACCTCGTTCCAATCGGAGAAGATAACACCATCAAACCCGAGCTCGTCGCGCAAAAGTTCGGTCAGAAAGGGGCGCGAGGCATGAACCGGAGTGCCGTTTACTTCCGAGCTGTTGGCCATAACCGTTTTTACTCCGGCGTCGATGGCGGCCTGAAAGGCGGGAATATGCAGCTCGTACAACTGCTGCATGCCGATTTGAACCGGGGTTTTGTCCCATCCCGAAACGGGGTTGGAGTAGGCGATAAAGTGCTTGGCGTTGGCGGCCAGTTTATAGGGATGAATTTCTTCGTTGCCCTGATATCCCTCTATGTAGGATCGGCCCATACTGGAAACGACCAGCGGATCCTCGCCGAAGGTTTCGTACAGGCGCGGCCAGATAGGGTTCACACCCAGATCAAGAATAGGAGCGAAATTCCAGTGATGACCCAC